>DASQZK010000761.1:0-6434 GCA_035638735.1 Bacteroidales bacterium | reverse complement strand
ACTCACAGCGGTTTCTTGAAGAGGTTGACGCCGCGGCTGTTTATGTAAATGCCTCATCAAGATTTACAGACGGAATGGAATTTGGTTTTGGAGCCGAAATCGGAATCAGCACCCAAAAACTGCATGCGCGCGGTCCAATGGGTTTAAGGGAACTTACTTCCTATAAATATGTCGTGTACGGCAACGGACAAATAAGAAACTAAGCAAAGTACAAATTTTAATTACAATTATTAAGCAAAATCCTTTTTATTTTTTATGTTATTTAATATATTTGCAGACAGAACTTCCAATATAAACAATGATAAAAATCAACTTTACCATACATTTTAAGCACTTGTACGTAGTACAGCGACTATGGTGAGGATGGTATGCGGAATACCTCCGAAAGATACGAAAAGCCGTTCTCACCCGCGAGAATGGCTTTTTTTAAAAGTGAACATCATAACATATTAATATTTCAGGCAAACATGAAGAGTATGAACATGTATACAGGATTACCAAACCCCCAGGGATTATATCATCCCGAAAATGAACACGATAGTTGTGGAATCGGATTTGTCGCCCATATTAAAGGTAACAAGTCCCACGATATCGTCAAGAAAGGATTAGAAGTGTTGATCAATATGACACACAGGGGTGCGGAAAGTTCTGACAACAAATCAGGGGACGGGGCCGGAATACTCATGCAGGTTCCGCATGACTTTTTTGTTGCCAAAGGGATTATGGTACCTGAGCCGGGACAGTATGGAACCGGATTGGTTTTCCTTCCCAGGGAAAAAAACGAAGCAGATAAATGTAAAAAAATCCTGGAGCAATTTGCTGCTGAAGAAGGCTTAAAAGTCATGCAGTATCGCAATGTTCCTATTGACAACTCCGTACTTGGAGAAATCAGCCGGTCAACTGAACCTCATATTGAACAGGTATTTATTACCGGCAATTACGAACAGGATGAACTGGAAAGAAAATTATACCTGCTTCGCAAGCAAACCGAAAATAAGGTAAGGAATTCAGACATAAAAGATGGTAATTCGTTTTATTTTCCCAGCCTTTCTTCAAAGGTGATGATCTATAAAGGGATGCTCACTCCGGAACAACTCAGTGAGTATTTTGCAGATCTCCGGGATAAAAATATGAAAAGTGCTATTTCGCTTGTTCACAGCCGGTTTAGCACAAACACATTTCCAACCTGGGACCTGGCCCAGCCTTTCCGGTACCTGGCCCATAATGGCGAGATCAATACCATTAAAGGGAACCGGTTGTGGATGAAAACCAGGGAATCCCTGCTTAAATCAGAGCTTTACGGGGATGATCTTAAGAAACTCTTCCCGATTATCGAACCCGGAAAGAGCGATTCCGCTTCGCTCGACAATGTGCTGGAATTTTTGGTATTAACAGGAAGGTCAATCCCGCATGCCATGAGTATGCTTATTCCTGAATCCTGGAATGAAAAAAATCCAATACCTGAAAGTCTTAAAGCTTTTTATGAATATCACTCAACCATCATGGAACCGTGGGATGGCCCTGCCTCGTTGCTTTTTTCTGATGGCAGAATAATCGGAGGAACACTCGACCGCAACGGGCTGCGTCCTTCAAGGTACGTGGTAACCAATGATGATCTGGTTGTAATGGGTTCGGAAGTGGGAGTACAGGTTTTTCCCCCGGAAGAAATCAGGGAGAAAGGCCGTTTGCGGCCGGGAAAAATTCTGCTGATCGATACCCAGCTCGGCGTGATGGTGCCCGACAAGGAGATCAAGGCACAACTTACCCGGATGAATCCGTATGCCAACTGGCTGAAGGAAAACCGGCTGGAGCTCGGAGATATCGAAGTGAAGGAAAGAGTACGTTCAAGCCTCGGGGAGCGATTTCCTGAATATTTAAAAGTATTCGGATACAGTAAGGAAGACATCAAAGCCCTGATGATCCCGATGGCTACCGAAGGCAAAGAACCAACCGGGTCAATGGGGAATGATGCCCCGCTGGCAGTGCTGTCCGAAAAACCCCAGCGACTGTACAACTATTTTAAACAATTGTTTGCGCAGGTTACGAACCCGGCCATCGATCCGATCAGGGAGGGGCTGGTCATGGCACTGACCAATTACATTGGCTCAGTGCAGAAAAACCTGATGGTTGAATCACCGGCCCATTGTAAATTGATTAAGTTCCGCTCTCCGATCGTAACCAATACCGACCTGGGTAAGATCAAAGACCTGAAACATGAAGAGTTCACCAATGTAACCCTTCCGATGCTTTTCCCCACCAACGGAGATCCGGAAAAAGCACTGGAAAAAGCATTGAATAATCTTTGTATACAGGCAGAAAAAGCAGTAGACAATCATATAAACTATATCATTTTATCTGACAGGGCAATTTCCAGAGAATTTGCACCTATTCCTTCTTTATTGGCAGTAGCCACAGTTCATCATCACCTGATCAATGCAAAAAAGAGAATGCAGGTCGGACTTGTTGTTGAAACGGCCGAGGCCCGCGAAGTAATGCATTTTGCTTTGCTGCTGGGATTTGGCGCCAGCGTCATCAATCCGTATGGTGCTTTTGCTGTACTCAGCGACCAGTGTAAGAAAGGCGAAATCAAACTGGATTACCATACGGCCCGTGAAAATTACATCAAGGCCATTGACAATGGATTGCTGAAAGTGCTTTCAAAAATGGGAATCTCCACACTCAGAAGCTATCATGGTGCACAAATCTTCGAAGCCATAGGCCTCAGCAAAGAGGTTATAGATAAATATTTCTCAGGAACCCTCTCACGTATCGGGGGCATTGGCCTGAAAGAAATTGCCGCGGAAGCACTCATTCCCCATCATGAAGCCTATAAAGATGAGTTGGACGAATCATTTCGATTGAAAACCGAGGGCTTTTATGCATACCGTAAAGATGGCGAGCACCATGCCTGGAACCCTGAAACAGTTGGTTTGCTGCAATGGGCAACCAAAACAGGAGATTACAATAAATTCAGGGAATACACCAATCTTGTGGATATTCAAACCCGCAAGCCAGGATTTATCAGAGGATTCCTGAAGTTTAAAGAAGGAAGAAAAGCAATTAATATTAATGAAGTAGAACCCATTGAAAATATTACCAAAAGGTTTGTTACCGGTGCCATGTCCTATGGTTCTATTAGTAAAGAAGCACATGAGGCGCTGGCCATCGCGATGAATGAACTGGGAGGCAGAAGCAACACCGGAGAAGGAGGCGAAGATTCCGAACGGTTTAAACCCCGGGCGGATGGTGTAAGTGCCCGCAGTTCCATCAAGCAGATCGCTTCGGGACGTTTTGGTGTAACTGCCAATTACCTGAAAAATGCAGATGAAATACAGATAAAAGTGGCACAGGGGGCCAAGCCTGGTGAAGGAGGTCAGCTTCCCGGGTACAAAGTGAACGCAACCATTGCCAAACTGAGAAAATCCACACCCGGAATTACGCTCATCTCGCCCCCGCCCCACCATGATATTTATTCGATTGAAGACCTGGCGCAATTGATCTTTGATCTGAAAAATATCAATCCGGAGGCCAATATCAGTGTGAAACTGGTTTCCGAAAATGGAGTTGGTACTGTTGCTGCAGGAGTTGCAAAAGCACACGCCGATCTGATCACCATCAGCGGAACTGAAGGCGGAACAGGTGCCAGTCCGGTAAGCTCGATCAAACATGCCGGGTTGCCGATTGAACTTGGTATTGCCGAAGCACATCAGACCCTGGTGATGAACAACCTGCGGGGACGTGTCAAACTTCAGACTGACGGACAGTTAAAAACAGGCCTGGACATCGTGATGATGGGAATGCTCGGAGCAGAAGAATTTGGCTTTGCCACCAGTGCCCTGGTTACATTGGGCTGTATCCTGATGCGCAAATGTCATCTGAATACCTGCCCCGTTGGAGTGGCCACCCAGGATGAAAACCTGAGGAAAAGATTCATCGGACGGTCTGAATATGTAATCAATTTTTTCCGTTTCCTTGGTCAGGAAGTAAGAGAAATAATGGCAGAACTTGGTGTTTCCCGGTTTGACGACCTGGTAGGCCGGGTCGACCTGCTGGAACAAAATACTGCCATCGAGCACTGGAAAGCACGCCACGTTGATCTTACCGGCCTGCTTACCCTGCCGAAAGAAGCCGAAAAATATCCGCTCTATAAGACACAACAGCAGGAACACAAGATTGATGATATCATAGACCGCGAGCTGATCAAAAAATCCAACCGCGCCATCAAGAGCAAAGAGAAAGTATGGATTTCCATGGATATTAATAACACCAACCGCGCCGTGGGCACCATGCTTTCGGGAACGATTGCCGGAAGAAATGGTGAAGAGGGATTACCGGAGGATACCATTAATTGCAAGTTCTATGGTTCAGCCGGACAAAGCTTTGGCGCTTTCCTTGCCAAAGGAATCCATTTCAGGCTGGAAGGAGACAGCAATGATTACCTTGGAAAAGGGCTAAGTGGCGGTCGTATTGTTGTAGTACCCCCTTCAGGAACGCGTTTTGTTCCGGAAAAAAATATTATCATTGGTAATACCGTCTTATACGGAGCCACCAGTGGCGAACTGTATGTTCGCGGAGTAGCAGGTGAGCGTTTTTGCGTTAGAAATTCAGGTGCCATTGCTGTTGTAGAAGGAGTGGGCGACCATTGTTGTGAATACATGACAGGTGGCCGGACTGTTGTACTCGGATCAACAGGCAGAAATTTTGCTGCAGGAATGAGCGGTGGTATAGCCTATGTGCTGGATGTAACCGGTAACCTCGATTACTATTGTAACAAAGGACTGGTAGAGCTCTCCCCGGTGGATGATCATACTGATATTAAAGAGCTTCAGCAACTTATCAGCAATCATCTGTCCTATACAAACAGTACGCTGGCTGAATCCATTCTGGTTAACTGGGAAGAATACCTGCCACGCTTTGTGAAAGTTATTCCGTTTGAATACAAGAAGGTACTGGAAGAACAGAAACTTGAAAAACTCAAACAGATGATCGCGTTGACCGAGGACGATCCTCAACATCAGTATTAATTGATTAACCTTATTAAAAAATTATATAATCATGGGAAACCCGAGAGGATTTATTGAAATTAGCCGGAAAGTGAGTGGTAACCGGCCCGTTGAGGAACGGATCCATGACTACAGTGAAGTAGAACAAACGCTTAACGAAGACGATCGCAAGTTACAGGCTTCAAGGTGCATGGATTGTGGCATTCCTTTTTGCCAGTGGTCATGTCCGGTGATGAATAATATGCCCGAGTGGCAGGATGCAATTTACAGAGGGAACTGGCAGGAAGCAATCGATGTACTGCAGGTTACCAATAATTTTCCTGAGTTTACCGGCCGGATTTGTCCGGCACCCTGCGAACATGGTTGTGTCCTGAATATACATGAAGAACCAGTTACCATCAGGGAAAATGAAGCGGCTGTTTCGGAGAAGGCATTCTCCAAAGGTTTAATCAGGCCAAAACCACCGAAGGAACGTACAGGCAAAAAAATAGCCGTGATCGGATCCGGTCCGTCAGGTATGGCTTGTGCGGATCTGCTTAATAAAGCCGGACACTCCGTTACCCTTTTCGAAAAAGACGAAGCCGTTGGCGGGTTGTTGCGTTTCGGGATTCCCGATTTCAAACTGGGCAAGCAGGTGATTGAACGCCGGCTGAAAGTATTGATGGAGGAAGGACTGGAGATAAAAACCAGTACCCATGTTGGTGTTGATATTCCGGCTGATAAATTACTCAATGACTATGACGTGGTTTGTCTGGCAGTGGGAGCAATGGAACCAAGAGACCTGCCGGTTGAAGGCCGTGACCTGGAAGGGGTGCATTTTGCCATGGAATTTCTTACCCAGCAAAACCGGGTAATTAGTGGCAAAAGATTTTCAGACGGAGAACGGATCCTGGCCACCGGAAAAAATGTAGTGGTTATTGGTGGTGGAGACACCGGTTCCGATTGTGTGGGTACTTCAAACCGGCAAAAAGCCAACAGTGTTACCCAGCTTGAAATCATGCCACAACCCCCTCTGCAACGTAGTTTCAACAATCCCTGGCCTTACTGGGCAAAAATACATAAAACCACCAGTTCACATGAAGAAGGTTGCGATCGAAACTGGAATGTGGCAACAAAGAGATTCATCGGTGAAAACGGAAAACTGAAACAGATTGAAGTAGTCGATGTCGAGTGGGTGGGCACCAATGGGAAAATGCAGATTGTTGAGAAAGAAGAAACAAAGCGGCTCATTGATGCTGAACTGGTACTGCTTTCTATGGGCTTTGTACATTGCGTGCACGAAGGTTTGCTGGATGACCTGGGGCTGGAATACGACGAGCGTGGAAACATCAGGGTAAACGACAACAGGGAAACGAGCAAAGCAAAAGTTTTTGCTGCAGGTGATTCCATCCGTGGCGCCAGCCTGGTTGTGCACGCCATCGCCGAAGGACG
>DASQZK010000760.1:0-3757 GCA_035638735.1 Bacteroidales bacterium | reverse complement strand
GTTGAATCTGACAGGAATGTAGATGGAGTAGTTGAAATGATGCTTGATGCAACACAAAGATGTTTTGACCCATTGACCGCTGAGAGACTTTTTGATTGGCATGCGGCATTATTCCCAACAGGTAGAAGTGGAATGTACAAGATTACGGTTGCAGACTGGAGAAAAGATACCACAGGTCCAATGCAAGTTGTGTCTGGAGCAATGGAAAAAGAGAAAGTTCATTTTCAGGCACCTGATTCCGACTTGGTGGAAAAGGAAATGACCCGATTTATAGATTGGTTTAATAACCGTGAAATTGATTTGGTAATTAAGGCTGCTATTGCACACCTATGGTTTGTGACCATTCACCCTTTTGAAGATGGAAATGGCAGGATTACAAGGGCGTTGACAGATATGCTGCTTGCGCAGTCTGACAAGAGTAATCAGAGGTTTTATAGCATGTCAGCAAAAATTAGAATAGAGAGAAAGCAATACTATGAGATTTTGGGAAAAACGCAAAAAGGCAATTTAGATATTACCCATTGGATTGTTTGGTTTTTAAACTGCCTAATTAATGCTTTAAAATCCACAGATTCAATTTTAACAATAGTTTTGTTTAAAGCGGAGTTTTGGCAAAAACATCTAAATACAGCAATTAATGACCGACAGAAAACAATATTAAACAGATTATTGGATGGATTTAAAGGAAAACTAACATCTTCAAAATGGGCGAAGATTGCAAATTGTTCAAAGGATTCTGCTGTAAGAGATATTAATGACTTAATTGAAAAAGGGATCTTACAAAAAGAAGCTGCAGGAGGAAGAAGCACAAATTATAAACTGATAGGAATGCCGGCTGGTAATACACAATACACGTAAATCGGGGGATGTAGGAAAATTAAACTTCTGTACATTTACTCAAAATTGTAACGGTGCGATACTTTTGGGCTCCGAAAATCCGATCTCCGCATAGCGCCAACCGGTAACGTTTCGGGTATAAGCAGGTACTGTTTCATTTAGGGAATGGCACGACTTCATTGTGTATTTTCTACACATATCTGTGTAATAATGATACGCTATTCGTGTCATTGATAGTATACAGTCGCACGCCCGCAAAGTCGCATAGCCATACCCTCGTATAGTCTAAACCCCTAGTGCCTTCTGTTGTTCCTCTAAAGGATTTCGTGAAAACGCCTTTGTGCTTCTTATTCTGGGTACTCAATGCGGGCATGGTAAATATTGATCAGCTTCCGTTTAAATATTTCCTTAATGGTTGAAAAATCACGGAATGTCAGATCAACATTCTGGAACTGTTGTTCCTTGATCTGGTTATCAATAATGTTTTCCACCAGGTTGTTGATCACCTCTTTATTGATAGACTTCAGGCTACGTGAAGCCGCCTCGGTGGAATCGGCCATCATGAGTACTGCTGTTTCCTTTGAGAAAGGTTTCGGGCCGGGGTAGGTAAACCTGGCAATATCCACATCAGCTTCGGGATACTTCTTAAGGTATGATTTGTAGAAATATTGTACCGTAGTGGTCCCGTGGTGCGTTTTAATAAAATCGATGATCACGCCGGGAAGCTTATGTTTTTTAGCAATCTCCACACCCTTGCTCACATGCCCGATGATCTTCTCTGCACTCACTTCAAATTCAAGGTTATCATGCGGATTGAAATTGGATGTCAGGTTTTCCACGAAGTACATCGGGTCTTCCATTTTCCCGATATCGTGGTAAAGTGCACCCGCCCTGATTAACAAAGGATTGCCTTCCACGTTGATAATGGCTTCCTCAGCAAGATTGGCGACCTGCAGCGAATGCTGGAAGGTGCCGGGCGCCTTTTCTGCCAATTGTCGTAATAAAGACTGGTTGGTATCAGAAAGTTCGACCAGGGTGGCGTCGGAAATGAATCCGAAGAGTTTTTCAAAAATGTAAATCAACGGATATGATGTAAGAACCATCAGTGCATTTCCGGCAAACCAGGCATAATTTTTCCATTCCAGGTTTTCAATGCTTCCTTCCTGTATCAATCCCATCCCTGTATAAACAAGGCTGTATGATATCAGTGCAAAAACGGCCGAAACGAAAAGTATGCCCCGCCGGTAAAGGTTCCTCAGCGTAAAGATGGTCACAACACCGGCAATGAAGTTCATAAAGATAAACTCAAAGCCGTTTGGAGCCCAGAAGCCAATAAGCAGTATGGTGATAAGGTGGACAAAAAGGGCGATCCTGGCATCATAAAACGTTTTCATGATGACAGGCAGGATCACAAACGGGACCACATAAAGACTCAGTGACTGGGTCCTGATGGTCAGTGTTGCCAATGAGGCCATCAACACGACAAGCATGATGATAAAAAACGTCTTTAATCCGCTGTTCAGGATCTCTTTCCTGAAGTGGAACAGGAAAAGGTAGAGAACCAGGAAGGCAAAAGCGACAAGAAGAATCTGCCCGGCAAAGATCAGGTTATAGTTCCGGGCAACGCCCGGATTGGTTTCATATTCTCTTTTTAGTGATTGAAGAATCTGGTATTTCTGATCATTAACCGGCTCGCCCAGCGCTATGATCTTCTCCCCTGCCTGAACCATCCCCTGGGTGAGGGATATTTCATTAACCAGGCTTTCCTTTACACGATTGGAGGTCTCTTCATCGTAAAACAAATCGGGTTCAATGAGATCTCCCGGATCAATCTGGGCGATAAACCGGTCTTCCGGTTTTACATTTGGCTGGTAAATACCACCTATCCCGGTAAATTCCGATTTCAAAAATTCGTAGGCCGACTTTTGTGTAAACAGGGTACTAACCTGGCGTTCATTTACCACCTGGCCCATGATGACGTTAACACTCGATTCGCGGTTATGAACGTTCTCCAGTTGCACCGGGTCCTGCACGATACCTCTTTTGTAAAGTCGTTCCAGTATTTCGTCCATCGACCGTCTGTATAACGCCTCTAATGAATCGGGTGAGTGTTGCCTCACAACCTGGTTCGAACGGAGCATTCCTTTTGATTCAGCTTCTTTAAGGTAATCGACCCATGCAGAAGAAATCAGGACTTCGAGCCTGCTCTCCTCCCTGATCAGCACCGATGAATCGTATTGAAAGTAAGGTTCAAAATCTTTCAGAACGCTGTCCTTTTCAGCCTGTATTACAGCATCAGGCTTATAAATAGGAAAGTCGAAAGGGGCAACCAAAACTTCGTGCATCCATGGTTTACCTTTCTGAAATTCATACCTGAATTTTCCGCCCCGTGGGAAAAGGGCAATGATAGCCGCTGTGCCGGCAAGAAAAATCAACAGTATTTGTATAGACTTGAAATTTATACTACGGCCAAATAATTTCATATTAAAATCTTTTCTGAAGGCGAATTTAGGATTTTATTTTCAATACAGTGCCATTCTTCGTCTTCCAATCCCTATAACTAATTTGTGAAGAAAATGTTTACCAGCCGTTTTGGGCTTCCGGATTTTAACCGAACCGGTTCACAAATCTGTTTTCACCGGATAACATGGTTGCCCGGCTTTAAGTCTTTTACCTGATTTATAATACCCCCTTTTGATATGTTGAGTACACGGGGTACCGACAGGTTGTGATCAGGCAGATCATCTTCCCGCCTGAAATTAAACGTGGATAAAACAATTAGACTTGAACGGCGAAAATCATTAACTTTATATCGTTAAAAAATAATCTGGTATATGGATGAATCTTATGGCATTTGCCTGTTGACATACATTCCTGTAAGGTCTGAACCATCCGAAAAAGCTGAAATGATTTCCCAACT
>DASQZK010000759.1:0-2476 GCA_035638735.1 Bacteroidales bacterium | reverse complement strand
GATATGTTCCGGAACCAGGCAACTACCATCGCTTCGATTGCTGGGCCCAGAATGATATGCCTTACGGATTTACAACGGTACGGATAGAATATAAGGGGGCGACTTCCAACCCCGATGTTCCAACAATTCCCATTGAACCTGGTCTTTTATTAGATTATATTGATTTTATACCCTATGACTAAAGCATGTGTCAGTTATTTTTTCCATATCAAATTTTAAGGGATGATTTGGCTGATGCATTAATTATAAATAAGAATAGCCGGGATTTTCAATAGAAATGATCCTGATTGTGACCCCGGTATTTTAATGATTTACTGAGTATAAAGCTATTAAAGATGAATAAACAAATACCCTGTAACGGTATGAAAAGAATAGTGTTTCTTACAGCTTTACTGATATTAGGAACGTCCCTGGCTTACACCCAGGACACTCTGGTGATCAAGGGCCTTATCCTGTCGGGGTCGTCTGAACCGGTTCCCGATGTATCGGTGAGTGTTGAAGGTTCAAGCCAAAGGCCTGTTGTATCCGATAGTGAAGGGACTTTTACACTAAAAGCACTTTCCGGGGAAGTATGGCTGATTGTATCACCTGCCGGAGGATATAAAGGTAAGCGCGTTTTCCTGAACAACCGTGCTACATTAACCATATTTCTGTCTTCAGACGATTTGGCGTCAGGATCAGACCTGGTATCCATTCTCTCACAACCGGTCAGGAAAAGAGATATTGCCGCCGCATTTACCGACGTCAATGTTAGCGGAATCTATGAAACTAATGCCATGACGGTTGACCAGTATTTCGAGGGGCGCATTCCCGGCGTTCTGGCTATAAGCAGGTCGGGTATGCCCGGCAGTGGAGCTGTTACAACGATTAGGGGAGTGAATTCAATAAATGCAGGTAATTCACCCTTGTTCATTGTAGATGGTATACCACTTGTCGGACACGACATTTTCGGCTCAAATCTCAAAGGATATGAGTATAATCCGTTAACGGCCGTAAATATTTTTGATATCTCCAAGGTTAACGTATTGAAAGACCCGGCATTAACTGCTGCTTATGGTTCAAGAGGATCAAATGGTGTTGTGGTTATCGAAACACTCGACCCGAGTGTAACTCAAACCACAATTGACCTGGATATCAGGTCTGGTTATTCTTTGGCTCCTTCAAACCTTATTCCTCAACTTAATGCTGGTCAGCACAAAACCCTTATAAATGAAGAACTTTTCTCTGCCGGATTATACGAAGAGGATATACAGGAATTCTTTCCCAATCTATTTCTCACTAAAAATGATGAAAGGTTCATTGACTATCAGCATAATACGAAATGGCAGGATTTGATATTCCGCGATGCCTATATGACGAATCTGAACCTTAAGGTGAAAGGGGGTGATGAAATTGCCCGTTACGGTCTTTCATTCGGATATTTTAACAGTAACGGGATTATCAGGAATACCAGTTTGCAGGGTTATGACCTCAGGTTCGTGAGCCGCCTTAATGTTTTTACCTGGCTCAAAATGAATGCCGTAGTAGCTCTTAATTATAACAGCGCATCATTGAAGGAAGCTGCTTCTTCGGCAGAAACGAGTCCGATAATGGCCAGCCTGGCAAAATCACCCCTGTTGAATCCCTATCAGTACGACGAAGAAGGAAGTGAAATTGCAACCCTTTCAGAGGTTGATGAGCTGGGTGTCAGTAACCCTATGTCAATCATCGACAACTATGAAGCGAGGAACAATAATTACAATTTTATTGCCAATCTGGGGGTTGAAGGCAGAATTAATAAATATATGAAAGTCATCAGTAATGTAAGTCTCACTTACGATGATCTGAAGGAGATGATTTTCATGCCAAACCATGGTATGCAACTTTATTATGATTTTGAAGCCATCAATGTGGCCAAGCAAACAAACAACGACATAAAGGCTATTTATAACAATACCTATTTTGTGTTTAACAGGTCTTTCGGAGCGAATCATCATCTCATCTCCAATACAGGAATGCACCTTTATTCAAACTCATACCAGTTTGACTGGGGATTGACCAAGAATGCCCATGAAAATGATCAGTACAGAACGATAGCTGACGGGCAAAATGACCAAAGAGAAATTGGCGGACAAAACCGGGACTGGTCATGGCTCTCCTTTTATGAATACCTGAACTATAGCTATAAATCAAAATATCTTGTTATGGCTACCGTCTCTCTCGACGGATCATCGAGGGTAGGAGACAATGCTGTCAATACTATTAATTTTGCCGAACAACCATTCGGATTGTTTTATTCAGCCGGACTCGGTTGGCGAATATCCAACGAGAACTTCCTTAAGAATATTTCCTGGCTCGAAGAATTAAAGTTCAGGGTAAGTGCCGGTAAAACCGGTAATGATGATATCGGCGAGGCCAGTGCCACTAATTATTACCAGGCTGTCAAATTTCGCGAAACGGTGGGCCTTTATCCGGCGGTTGTTCCGAACGACAAACT
>DASQZK010000758.1:0-3147 GCA_035638735.1 Bacteroidales bacterium | reverse complement strand
ATGAACTAATCTGGCTACTGGTGGGACTTCCGGGTAATAACTGTGGCGGATACATATCCTTGCTGCCCTTCCATCCAAGATAATGAAAACGACCGAAGGCAAATAAGATAAGGGCGGTGCCGGCCAGTAGGGCTATAAGGCTCAAGGCACTCCACATTATGGCTGCCGTGGAAGGCCCGTTGCCAATCAGTGGTTCGTACGGGAAATTATTGGTATAGGAAAAATCCTTATCCGGTATGTGTGCAGTGGTGGCCCAGGCGGCCCAGGAAAAAAAGGCGGTTAATTGTCGAAGTTCCTCCGGACCTTTTATCAGATCAACGGCAAGGCCGCGATTACCTTCGGGTTTGGAAAAATAGTCATGCCAGTAAGCTTGTTGGTCGCTATACGATTTTTCTTCAGGTGGTGTAAACAGCAACCTGTCACGTTCAACGTCGTACCTGTTCTTCGACAGAAAGTCATAGCTGACCTTCTGTAATGCTTCTTGTTCTGCAACACTCAGTTGCCCATAAGATTTCCCGTATTGCTGATCAGACAGGTGACGACGCGTTTCAACGGCCAGATTGTGAAGATATTCTGCCGAAAAATCGGGCCCCATATAGGCCCCGTGCCCCCATACGGTCCCATGGTTCATGAGGGCTTTTTTAAGAAATAATTCCTGGCCTGCTTTAATATCATCGCCCGTAAAGAGCACAGACCCACTTTCATTTTCAACAGTTTGAGGTACTGGCGGACCAACATGTCGCGTGTAAGTCCCTGTTGTTATCCATATCAAAACGGCAAATTCAATAAGAAGAATGATAAAAACACCTCTTCTCCACCAGGGAGAAAGCGATTCATGGGTACTCAGGTTTTTTTTAGTCATGAAATGTAGTTTTAGTGTAGGTATGCAGTTTCAGTATAGTGAAGGCCGGGTGCCTTTAATTGTTTCGATGGTACGGGCCTGGTTCAATTGGTTTCATTAACTGTTACATCGGGTCTGAACATGAATCAAAAAGTGGCTTTAAACCTGTTCAATTTAAGCAATTTAGAAACTTTTGTAAAGAGCAAAAAGACATACATAACGAAAACATCTCTATGTGAACGAAAGATTTACCCTATTGGCTGATCTGTTTTGCGAACTTTTTAATGGAAAGTCCCTGAACAATAATTGAAAATGCCACCACGAAATACGTCAGAGAAACCCAGATATCCCGGTCCATTTCCGGCTTTAACGACAAGGCCAGAGCAACAGAAATCCCGCCTCTCAGTCCGCCCCAGGTAAGAATAAGAATAGTCCGGAAATTGATTTTGCCAGACAGCTTTACAATTTGTGAGGGAAGCCATATCGAAATGAACCGGGTAAGCAATACCATGACGATGGTTATTGCACCTATCAGGATATAATTGTGGATGAACTCAATAACCAGCAATTCGAGGCCAATAAGCAGGAAAAGTATGGCATTCAAAATATCATCAATCAATTCCCAGAATTTACTTATGTTTTCCCGGGTCGTTTCCGACATGGCCAGTCGTTTTCCGCGATTACCGATAAAAATTCCGGCAGCTACCATGGCCAGGGGACCGGAAACTTGTAGCTTACTAGCCAGCATATACCCTCCCATAACAATGGCCAG
Source organism: Bacteroidales bacterium (assembly GCA_035638735.1). Taxonomy (GTDB): domain Bacteria; phylum Bacteroidota; class Bacteroidia; order Bacteroidales; genus DASQZK01. Next base: position 1,534 of record DASQZK010000758.1, on the reverse strand, counting down.
CGTAATCAGGATCTCGACTTTATAGTTATCAATAGATTTCATTAACAGGAATCCCCCGTACCCCACGAGAAGTCCCAGGGCCAGACCGCCAAGAGCTTCCCTGAGAAATAATCCGCTTACATTGAGGAAAGTTACCGACTGAGGATCCTGGGCCACATGATGGATAGTCACAAATATCACCACTGCTACTCCATCATTAAACAGCGATTCGCCCGAGATTTTCAGCTCGGTAGACCTGGGAATATTCGTTTCCTGAATAATGCTGAGTACGGCAATGGGGTCGGTAGGAGAGATCACTACCCCGAAAAGCAGGCAATGCAGAAAGGCAATTTGAACACCAAACAGGGGAAGAAGCAGGTAGATGGAAGTTCCGACGATGAAGGTGGACAGAATAACGCCTATGGTACTAAACAATATTACCGACAATCTTTCCTTCCGCAATTCTTCCATCTCGATATGGATAGCACCTGCAAAAAGCATAAAACTGAGCATAGATCCCAGCAGTAGTTCAGAGAAATTAAATTTCCCGATAAGACCCGAAATATCCTTGAGAAGATCCGGAACAAATTTACCCAGCAGGGTAAGCAATAATGAAAACACGAAGGCGATAAGCATTATGCCTATGCTGCTGTGCAGTTTTACGAATTTATGATTAATATAGGCGAAAAGTGCAGTAATGACAATCAGTATGGAAAATGCATCATAAAGATTCATGTACCTGAAAATGAGATTTATACCAACGCATGCCCGTCATGTACCTGTGTAAGTTTAGTGGTACCGGGCGCTATTAGATAATGTCATGACGGCGGGAATTGTTTTTTTGAGTGAGCGATAACTATCAGGCCATAAATGAGGCATGTCAAAAACCGGGAGCAGCAAACGACAGGGTAGATGGCTATCCTGTCGTTAACATAACATTAGTTTTTCTAAATCACCAGGTAGACTGCCCCTGGCGGACTATTTAATACGAATTATTTTTTCGATCGTTTATTGAAGCTTCTGCGCGGTTTTGAATAGGGACGTTTAGGGTTGTTGGTCCATTCCGGGCCGGTACCGATATCAGCAGGCACGGGCAATTTCATTACTTCACTACCGATAAGCTGTTCAATTTTCCTGAATTTATACATATCATCGGGGTTGACAAGTGTAAGTGCCACACCTGTGGCCCTGGCGCGGGCTGTCCGGCCTACACGGTGAACATAATCTTCGGCATCGCCAGGGGCATCAAAATTGATGATCAGGTCAATATCTTTTATATCGATTCCGCGGCTGAGGACATCTGTGGCTACGAGGACGCGGGTCTTGCGGGCCATGAACTGCCGCAGGACATCCTCGCGTTGTTTTTGTTCAAGGTCGGAGGAGATGCCTGCAACGGTATATTCCCGGTTTTTCAGTTCCCTGACAATCTCCGATACCTTTCTTTTTGTGGATGAGAAAATCAGGATGGTTTTATATTCCGGTTTGTCGTCGATGAGATGCCGTATGAGGGGAATTTTTTGGTTTTCATAAACAGGATATACGGCTTGCAGCACAC
>DASQZK010000757.1:0-2957 GCA_035638735.1 Bacteroidales bacterium | reverse complement strand
GTGATATTTGAAGGATCGAAAGGGGCCGACTCTTTTTCGCCCACAGGATCGTACCCGTAAACAGGATCGGCGATGGATGAGGCTCTCAGGGTAGACGGAATCGGACCGTCGATGTCGCAACTCACATCGGCTACCACCCTGATCCTGAAATCGGGTCGTTTCATATCTTCTCTGGTCATAAATACCGGTGACCTGGGATCCCAGAAATGGCAGGCTATTAGCAGGTCGGTAACCGAAGTATACGGTAAAAATGTGGTCTGGTATTCTTCAGGGAAATGAAAAAAATGATCAAGCTGAAAATCCTGGCCGTCGAGTCTTTTCACATAATGCCATGGATCGATCTGGCAATAAACAGCTTCATTAAAAATTTTTCCCAGGTAATCGTCAACCGTTACCTTTTTGATACCTGCAGTGGAAAGGGTTTCCATGGCCCCCTGGGCCACACGTCCGCCGCCAGTGATCAGAATCCTGACCTTACCGGCATTCACCTGCTTCAATTGCTGAAACAATTCATTCTTATCACGACATTTCCAGGCAGGCTTCAGTTCGAACTTCTGGTATCGCCTGCCCCAGGCATTTAACCCGTTATAGGCCCCCACAATCCCGGCCCAGCGACCGAAAGCGACCACCCTGGTGTTGTCGTCCGAAGTGAGGTATTCATAATCGATAAGTGTGATATTTTTGTCGAGGACGGCCTGGAGCAACTTTCGGTTATAACCTTGTTTTTTTGCTGTGTGTGAAAAGAAAAAGTAGGTCTTACCCGGTATCAGGGCAGCAATTTCGACCTCCTTCACACCCATCAGCACATCGCACCCTGACAGGTCCTCCTTTAGTGGTATACCGGCAGACTTGTATTCGTCATCGGTAAAACACCTGTAGCCGTCGGGCTGCACAAAAATCTCGGTACCTGTATATTCATCCACGATCTGCCGGCACTGCGCCGGGGTCAGTGGAGTTCTCCTGTCGGGAGGTGTCTTTGTCTCTCTTACAATTCCTATTTTCATCACTCTGAAATTATTAAAATCATTCGCTACTTTCCAAAATGCATTCGGCTAAAATATGTTCATTCCCAGTCAACCCTGCCACATCTCCCTTATCCATTATCAGGTAGCTGGCCGGGAGAACGACATGGACTGTTACTGAGCCTGTCCATAAGACATACTGAAAGAGCGCTATCCTGTTAACCGGCCTTTACTGACAGGCACCTGGCAAATCAGCCTGAATTATTTCCGGTTCACGAAGGTACATAATTATGTCAAAACATCTGAAGGTAAAGAGGATGCTTAAGAAAAGGTGTGGAATGGGAAGCGGGTAACCGGTGATGTTCAAGAAAACATGGATACCCGGGTAACCTTAACAACCACAGTGTGAACAGGTTTTCAACTTCGCAGAGACCGTCGGAGAGTAGCCCCGGAGATTGAAAAACGATATCACGTATGCGGTAACCGGAATGGTAATTACCCATCGGCAACAGGCTGGAGGATCGACGTTAATCCGAGGTGCGGGACAGACTTCCACTCCGGGGAATAAAAGCGGCAGAGGGTGATGGTATCGATCCGTGCGGTAAAGGCCGGGTTGGAGGAAACCACATAATAAGTACGGAATTTATTTTAATACCCCTCTTTTTTTATAGATTTGTTACATTCTACAAACTACAAAAGCTCTGACGATATGAAATCAACTTTCCTTTTAACATTTATAGTACTCGGCCTGATTACCGTCTCCTGCACCAGCAGCGGTGGAGAAGCCCGGCCGGAACCTTTGAATGAGGGTGAGATGATCACCGTGAGTAAAGACACTCTGAAAGATAAGATTATGGGAGGATGGGCCGGCCAGACTATCGGGTGTACTTATGGCGGACCCACCGAGTTTCGCTTCAAAGGCACCATGATCCAGGACTACCAGCCTATCCCATGGTACGACGGCGTCATCAAATGGTGGTACGAAAATGCACCCGGTCTGTATGACGACGTTTATATGGACCTTACTTTCGTAGATGTATTCGACCGTCTGGGCCTTGATGCCCCGGCCGACTCCTTTGCCACGGCCTTTGCGAACGCAGGATACAGCCTGTGGCATGCAAATCAGGCAGCACGCTACAACATACTGAATGGAATAATGCCCCCCAAATCGGGAAACTGGAAAGAAAATCCGCATGCCGACGACATCGACTACCAGATCGAAGCCGATTATGCCGGCATCATGTCTCCCGGTATGGCCAACACCGCATCGGAAATATCCGACAAAATAGGGCACATCATGAATTATGGTGACGGCTGGTATGGCGGCGTATTCGTAGGCGCCATGTATTCGCTGGCTTTTGTGAGCAACGACATGGAGTATATTGTTACCCGCGCACTGGAAACCATCCCCGAACAGAGCGCATTCTTTAAATGCATTAAACAGGTTGTTGAAGCCTGGCAGCAGGATCCCAACGACTGGACGTATGCATGGTACGAGGTAGAGAAAAACTGGTCGGAAGATATTGGCTGCCCCGATGGTGCCCTGGAGACCTTCGACATCGATGCCAAGATCAACTCTGCCTACATAGCAATCGGGCTGCTTTACGGTAACAAAGACTTTTCACAAACCATCGACATTGCAACCCGTTGCGGCCAGGATTCCGATTGTAACCCGGCCTCTGCAGGGGGCATACTGGGAACAATGCTGGGGTATTCAAACATCCCCGAATTGTGGAAAAAGGAAATAAAACCGGTTGAAGACATGGATTTCAAATACACCACCATCTCCCTGAACGATGTCTACCACATGAGTTTCGAACAAGCGCTCGAAAACATTACACAACATGGTGGTACCGTGAATGACGATCAGGTGAATATCAAATTCCAGACACCTTCTACTGTTCCCTTTGAAAAGGGTTTTGACGGAATGTATCCTGTGGAGCGGAAAAGGTTTAACTGGGAGAAAGAAGCTATAAATAATACGGCTACAGTGGA
>DASQZK010000756.1:0-2385 GCA_035638735.1 Bacteroidales bacterium | reverse complement strand
TGCGGTAATCACTTTTCTCTAAATGAAAAAAGCGACGGCCGATGTGGTAACACATTCGACTGTCGCTTTTTTTGATCTTGTGATTCAGCTGGGGCTCGAACCCAGGACCCCATCCTTAAAAGGGATGTGCTCTACCAGCTGAGCTACTGAATCGGGTTGTTTGTTTAACGGGTTGCAAAGATAAATCATTATTGGTTTTATGCAAAAGCTTTTTGAAATTTATTTCTAAAAAAACAAGCCCGTTTTAACAAGCCACTCAGAGCCAGAAAAATATAAAATTTATCGATTTCGATCATATACGCGCTTTATGTCAAAATCAGGATTCACACCGGGAAAAGCACCGTTATTATCGCGGATCCATTTGTGGAGTTTTTCGCGCAGTTGTTGTGTTTTTTCCGGCATGGATTTGGACAGGTCATTGGTTTCGCCGATATCGGCACTGAGGTTATAAAGTTCGACGCGGCCTTCAGGGATATATTTGAGGTCTTTTTCGACATTGATATAGTCGCCGAAAGATTCAATAAGCTTATAATCGCCGTCCCTGATCACTGCTGCAGGTGTGGCACCCCATTGGGGATCATATAGTGGCATATACCAGTAAAGTGTTTGTCTGTCCGGATCTTTGCCTTCGAGCAGGAGCGACTTGAGACTGATCCCGTCCAGTGTCTGGCATTCAGGTTTTGTGCCGCCGGCAAGATCCAGCAGGGTAGGATACATATCGACCACAGTAACCGGGTAGTGACTTACGGTTCCGGCTTTGATTTTACCTTTCCACCGGGCGATGAGCGGGACCCTGATACCTCCTTCATACGCGGAACCTTTGCCTGCCCTGAGTGGCTTGTTGTCAAATTCAGCATCCACACCACCATTATCGGAGTAAAAGATAACCAGGGTATTATCGGCTATGCCGAGCCTGTCTATCTCGTCCATGAGTCGACCCACGCTGTTATCGAGATGCTCGAGTGCGGCCAGATAGGTGGCATTGAATTGTCCTTCTTTTGGAAATCCTTTCCCGAGGTATTTCTGCACGAGCGAATCCGGTGCAAGCACCGGACCATGAATGGTATGATGGGCGAGGTAGATGAAAAAAGGTTTGTCTTTATTTTTATCCATGAAAGAAATGGCTTCATTGGTGAGGAAGTTAACCCCTTTATCGCCGTACGACTGGTATTCGGTGGGATTGGTCACCGGATTCACATAATCGAAGCCGTAGTATTGTTTACAGGAGTCCCAAAGCCGGGTATAGTAACCATCGTGTTGGTAGAGACTCAAATGCCATTTGCCAAGGATTGCCGTTTTGTAACCATTATCCTGAAGGGCTTCGGCCATAGTATAACTCTCCCGCGGCAGGTCTTCCAGGTATTCGGGTTCAGTCATCCGCGCCCACGGGTAACTGTAATAAGGAACAACATGCCACATCCTGTTACGGATTACGTACTGACCGGTGAGGAGCGATGCCCTGGAGGGCGTACACTGGGGGGTAACATAAGCATCGGTAAATCGCATCCCTTCAGAGGCGAGTTTATCGAGGTTTTTGGTGTTCACATAAGGATTTCCATAGGAACTCAGCGATGTCCAGCCGAGGTCATCGGCAAAAATGAAAACGATATTTGGTTTTTTTTGCGGGGCGCCCTCTTTTTTGGATGTACTGCATGATGGAGACACCATTATTCCGGCTGCCAATAATAAGGATCCAACGGGTTTTATTAAGTCATTCATGGCTTTAAATAATATATTACAATATATTTAAATTTAGAATTTTATAATTTTTTCTATTTTGTTTTTTCTCAGCCAACCGCGAATAATCTGCCTGATTTCACTATTATCATTGGATTCCTTTATACATGCTTTAAGATCATCGACTTGCACATAGGATTCGGACACGTCGAGAAAACCGAAGCCCCTGTAAAGACCTTTCTCGATCAGGATCACGGATCGTTCATCAGTAGTTCGGCCTTTATCGATCATGATCATATTATCGTCTTCAAATTCAACTGATTCGATAAGAGTATTAGCGCGTGCGTTATAGGCCGATTTGGGTTCTGCACCTACACAAGCCCCGTTGCATTGCCTGATACTGTAATGAAAACAGGCGCCGTCGGTGTGATACATTCCCGATAATTTTTGACACAGCCAGTGTTTTTGGACCCGGTCGGCAAGCCATTTCTTACCTTCCGTGCTATTGTTGAAGGTCAGGTGGGGTGTTTTGGTTTCGCCGGCTGTTTTACCTATCCTGAAATTCAGGTATCCCTTCTCGTCGTAAAAACTGTAAAGTCCCCAGGCCGTGAGCGTCCTTCTCTGTGCGCGGTTATAGCGGGGTTTGAATTTTTTTATTTCTTCCGATTCTTTCAAAAGAGCCACCAGTTCACTGCCGGTAAGCTCGAA
>DASQZK010000755.1:0-8399 GCA_035638735.1 Bacteroidales bacterium | reverse complement strand
TCTAAGTCTGCACTGGAAATATATCTTTGTGATCAATATTCCCATTGCGGTGCTAATCATAATATGGGCCTCGAGGGTACTCCCGTCGGAGCGCATTGCTGAAAAAATTTCGATTGACTGGCCGGGTATACTGGCCCTGGTGAGTGCCCTCACACTTTATGCGTTGAGTGTTAATCAGGTCGACTCCAGGCATATACTACAAAGCATCGGGGACCCGTGGATACTTATTCCATATCTTGTGTCAGTAGTCCTAATGGTTTTCTTCTATTTCAGGGAGTTGCGTGTTGAATCGCCGGTGATCAATCCGCATCTGCTCAGATCGAAGCAGCTGATGATTGTATATCTTCTCGCTTTTGGCGCCGGCCTGGCACAGTTGGCAGGCCTCTATCTTCCGTCCATCGCATCACTGTTTTTCGGTGTGTCCAATTCTGAAGCAAGCTTTATGCTTCTCCCACTGGTCATTGCTTTATTCATTAGTGCGCCGATAGCAGGGAAGCTTGTTGATACCATTGGTTCGAAGAACGTACTTATTATTGGGCAGGTGGTAATGGTGATCGGCCTGGCAGTTTTCGGCTTCTATTTTAAAGAACGAACCGGTTTTTATGCTGCCGAAGCACTCACAGGCGCCGGCATTGCTTTCGTGGTGGGGTCGCCGCTGCGATACATCATGAACCAGGAGACCGAAACATCCGATCGGGCTTCCGGTCAGGCCGTGCTGACACTGTTCACCAGTACCGGACAACTTTCGAGCGCCGCCATGGTCGGGGCAATCATTGCCAGTATGGGCGGAGGGATGAGGGGATACAGAACAGCTTTTCAGGTGCTGATGTATATCTCCATCGTGCTCCTTTTCGTGTCGTTCGGACTACGGAACAGCAGCGATGAAGAAGAGTCCTGACCCACTGCCTGCCGGTCAGGGCTTCGACGGACCGGCGTCTCTGTCGTTAACCATACGATCCATTAACGACTTATTAGCCGGTACAAAAAGGTTGTTTTTTATGTCTTCAGGCCCTGGACGGAGATGCTGTAACGGGGCCCCGGCAGTGCCTTTTTTTTCTATTGTGGGCACAGGTGTGCCGGTTATTACCGAAAGGGCTCTGGCCAGCATGGGATCTGAAAGGTCACCGAATGGGACCGCTGTTTTCAAATCATCTCTTACATAAATGTATGGGGGCAGCCCGTACTCAAAATCGGTGAAGCCGTCTGCGTTGGCATATTTTAGCACAATAGGCATCATGGCCCAGTTGTGTCGCGGAGGATCGTTGGTGTCGGGGATAACCCACATGCCGGTATATTTCCCGACCGTTGTATCTCCAATGGTGTAAACATCCATGTATGGTTCAAGGCCGGTAATGACCAGCTCGCTCGCCGAAGCCGTACCCCAGCTGGTGATAAAATATACGCGGCTGAGATCCATGTTATGGCCGTTATCGTTGAACTTGATCACCAGCGATTTTGAATCTGCCCCTTCCGTACTGACCAGGTAATTGTTAACTGATTGATTGTACTGGTTCTTTACCAGAACGGCCTTGTCGGCAACCACGCTGGCAGGTGCCAGGCATGAGGCCAGGAATTGCGCCACATCGATTGAGCCGCCACGGTTATACCTCAGGTCGATCAGGATGTCATGGGTACCCTGGCTCTTAAAATTATCAAAGACATTGCCCAGTTCATTGATATACTGGTTTCCCGTTCCGGGAGTAAACTCTGTATATACAAGGTAGCCTGTTTTTACCCCGTTGAAATCAAAAATGGTGTCGTAAAGAACCGGGTCGGCAGAAATGACTTCCGCAGAGAGATTGAGGCTCCTGCCGTTTGCTTTGAGCTCTCCGGTTGAAAAATCGCCCAGTCCTGCCGTATAAGTATCCTGGCTGTAGAGGTCATAATAATTATCGGTTTTGAGAGTTTGGCCGTCAATACTGAGAATGATGTCGCCACGTTTGAGACCTGCCCTTGCAGCCGGTGAGCCGGGATACACAAATTCCACAAATATGCCTACGGTATTGGTGCTTCCATATCTGACAAAGCCTGGTGAATACCCCATCGATTTAGGCTCACCCTGCAGCTCTGCGACAAGTCCGTTATAATCATCGGTAATATATGAAAAGTGATCTTTGGCGGTATTCAACATTTTATGGAAGAAAGCTTTCGAATCGGTTTCGGTCATAGGATCGAGGCCGGAAGGGATGGTGCTGTTCCATAAATACAGAGATCTCATACCGTCATAGATCCATTCATTAACGATCTGGGTCTGGGTAAGGTTGTCGTTCGGAGCCTGGCCTGTATCTTTTTTGCACGAACCGGCCAGTAACACCAGGAACGAAAGCGTGGCGATGAATACTATACGCTTCTTCACAGGGATAATTTTCTTTGCTCTCATTTTTATGATCTGATATTGAATTGTAACCTAAATATAAAAACTTATTACCAATTTCAGTATTGCCTGTAACAGCCTTTAGCAGTAAAAGGTTGATATGCACCAATATGAGTCCTTAATTTTTTTAATAACAATGCAGGGCGGGAGGGCAGACCGGAATATTATACTAACTGCTGCAGGTCCGTTTTTATTGTAATGACCGCCCGTGATCATCACGTTGATCTGTTTGCCAGCACGGTAGCACCTCATGCCTGTTACCTGCCCGGAATTTTTGTTGTGTGTCGGCGAAGCATTGCCGGCAACATTTTGATTGTCCCTTGACTTTTCCGATAATCTTTCTTATAATTGTAAAACCGATACAGAACATAACAGAACAGATAAAAACAGAATGATCATGGCTATACCAGAAAAGAAATCGAAACGGTATTACGGATCGAATCCACGGATTGGGATTCGACCCGTAATAGATGGTCGCCGCCAAGGCGTGAGGGAGTCTCTTGAAGAGCAGACGATGAAGATGGCGCAGAATGCGGCACAATTTTTCACATCAAGACTTCGGCATCCCGATGGATCAGTAGTTGAGTGCGTTATTGCCGATCAATGCATTGGTGGTGTGGCAGAAGCTGCAGTCACGGCGGAGAAATTTGCGCGTGAGGGGGTAGGGGTTTCGCTCACGGTAACACCATGCTGGTGTTATGGCACCGAGACCATCGATACCGACCCTGCTATACCCAAAGCCATTTGGGGGTTCAACGGCACCGAGAGACCGGGTGCCGTATACCTGGCTGCAGCCCTGGCGGGACACAGTCAGAAAGGATTGCCGGCCTTCGGTATTTATGGACGTGATGTTCAGGATGCCGGTGACGAAAGTATTCCTGATGATGTTGCTGACAAGTTGCTCCGTTTTGCCCGTGCAGGACTGGCTGTAGCTGCCATGAAAGGGAAATCGTACCTGTCGGTAGGTTCTGTCTCAATGGGTATTGCCGGTTCGATTGTCGACGACCGCTTTTTTCAGCATTACCTCGGCATCAGGAATGAATATGTCGATATGTCGGAGCTGATACGGCGGATTGATGAGGAGATCTATGATCCCGACGAATTTTCAAAAGCCCTTAAATGGACGAAGGAACATTGCACGGAAGGTCCTGATACAAATTCACCCGAGAAACAGCGCAGCCGTGAGCAGAAAGACCATGATTGGGCATTTTCGGTAAAAATGGCGCTTATATGCCGCGACCTGATGATAGGAAATCCGGCACTTGAAAAGCTTGACTATGGCGAGGAGGCTCTTGGACACAATGCTCTTGCCGCGGGTTTCCAGGGACAACGGCAGTGGACCGATCATTTTCCTAACGGTGATTTTATGGAGGCCATACTTAATTCGTCATTCGACGGGAACGGGACCAGGGAGGCGTTCATCATAGCCACCGAGAATGACAGTCTGAACGCGGTGGCGATGTTATTCAGTCATTTGCTTACCGGGACGGCACAGATATTTGCTGATGTGAGAACCTACTGGAGCCCGGATGCCGTTAAAAGGGTCAGTGGCTGGCAGCCCACGGGCGAAGCGTCCAACGGCTTCATTCATCTGATAAACTCCGGATCGGCAGCTCTCGATGGTTCCGGCCAGCAAAGCCGTGACGGCAAACCGGTGATGAAGCCGTTCTGGGAAATCGAAGATAGCGAGGTGGAGCAATGCCTTGGGGCAACCACGTGGTATCCTGCTATTACCGAGTATTTTCGTGGCGGGGGGTTCTCATCTTCTTTTAAAACCCGGGGAGGGATGCCTGTCACTCTTTCGCGGCTGAACATTGTTGAAGGTCTGGGACCAGTAATGCAGATCGCTGAAGGGTATACCGTTGAGTTACCCGGGCACGTCCATAAGATACTTGATGACCGTACCGACAGATCGTGGCCGACTACATGGTTCGTACCCAGGCTGACCGGTGAAGGATATTTCAGGGATGTGTACGCGGTGATGGCAAACTGGGGAGCCAACCATGGCGCATTCGGCTATGGCCATTTCGGTGCCGATATTCTTACATTATGTTCGGCATTACGGATTCCTGTTAATATGCACAATATTCCTGAAGAAAAAATTTTCAGACCATCGGCATGGGCTGCATTTGGCATGAACAGTGAGGGAGCGGACTACAGGGCCTGTAAGGTATATGGTCCGCTTTACAAGTAATTGAAAAAGTTTTGACGTTATTTGAAATAATTTACTAATTTTAAATCGCCGGGTGGGATGTAAGCTCTCTCTTCATGTAAGTTTGGTTAGTTAGTTGTTACTTCATAACTAAAGTTGGTAATTGGTTAAGTTAATTATTCTTCTAACCTTCATCCCTCCGGCTTTTTTCCTTTTTATTCCCAAAAACAATGATGAACAAAAATGGCTGGTTTCTATCGGCCATTATTGCTATGGTATCTTCGTGTAAACAGCCGGGAACAGTTAATAGTAATGGAATGCAAAAAACCCAGGAAGGGCCTCATCGATTTGGTCAACTCATAAAGGTAAAACCGGAAAAGCTGGACTATTATAAAGAACTCCATGCCGATCCGTGGCCGGGAGTGATAGCCCGGATTGGATTATCGAACCTGCAGAATTACTCCATTTTTAATCTTGACACGCTATTATTTGCTTACCTGGAATATACGGGTGACAATTATGAAGCCGACATGGCCAAAATTGCTGCCGATTCCACAACGCAACGCTGGTGGAAGGAGACAGATCCGTGTCAGGAGTCGTTGAGCCGGGAGAGCGCTGAATGGTGGATAAACATGGAACAGGTATTTTATGCTCTTCCGCCTGTACCTGACAAACCAGTTACCAGAAGACTGGGTCAGATTATTGGTGTTAAGTCGGTAAAGCTTGACTACTATAAAAAACTCCATGCCGATCCGTGGCCGGGAGTCATTAAAACCCTTGGTGAACACAATATTCAGAATTATTCCATTTTTCTTCACGAGAACAATCTGTTCGCATATCTGGAATATACCGGGGAGGATTTTGATTCCGATATGGACGGCATTGCTGCCGACACCACCACTCAACGCTGGTGGAAAGAAACTGATCCCTGCCAGTTTCCGGTCAGTGAAGGCACTATTGGGTGGACCGACATGGAGCAGGTCTTTTATTGTTGTCCCTGATATCAGGATATGTATCAATGAACATCATACTAACGACTAACTAAAGCACAATGAATTCCGTAAATATCCCCACTGTTGATCTGCTGATCATCATTCTTTACATGGTCGGTATATTGTTTATCGGAGTCTGGGTGGTGAGGCACCAGAAAATGACAAGCAATAATTATTTTCTTGCCGGGCGTTCCCTGAACTGGGCTTTTGTGGGGGCCGCCCTATTTGCATCGAATATTTCGACTATCCACATGGTGGGACTGGCGGCAGCCGGTTACCAGGATGGTATGGTCCAGGGCAACTTCGAATGGATGGCTGCCTTTATTCTTATTCTGCTCGGTCTGGTTTTCGCGCCCTTTTATTTTAAAAACAGAATTTCGACCCTGCCCGAGTTTCTCGAAAAGCGTTACAGCCCGATATCACGCTCGCTGCTTGCTTTCCTGGCCATCATGGGGGCACTGTTTATGCATATTGGCATCTCTCTCTATGCCGGGGCTGTCGTTTTTCACAGTTTTTTCGGCATCAACATCTATGTGTCGATCGTCCTGATCTCGGTAATCACATCTGTATATACTATTCTGGGAGGTTTAAAATCGGTAGTGATTACTGAGACCATTCAGACTGTCATCCTTATAATCGGGGCGTCGGCAATGGCGATTATTGCCATGACCAAACTGCCCGATTTTGGCATTCATTCACTGGCCGATCTGAAAGCAGCCCTAAAGCCCGACCAGATGAACCTGCTCCGTTCTTACGAGAGCAGCCCCAAGTTGCCGTGGTATGCAATACTGCTGGGATACCCGGTGATAGGTATCTGGTATTGGTGTGCCGATCAGACCATCGTGCAGCGTGTCCTCGGGGCACGCTCACTTAACGATGCACGTAAAGGACCTATCTTTGCGGGATTTATCAAGATATTGCCCGTTTTCATCATGGTGATGCCGGGGATATTTGCTGCTGTCATACTGAAGGATCAGATTCACGATCCCAACGATACGCTTCCTGCACTGATTATCAACCTGCTTCCTTCCGGCTTAAAAGGACTCCTGGCGGCAGCCCTCCTGGCAGCCCTTATGAGTACCATAGCTGCTGCACTCAACAGTTCGGCCACACTGGTTTCTGTCGATATAGTAAAGCGCCTCCGGCCGCAAATAAGCGACAGGAGGCAGGTTAATATTGGCCGGTGGACAGCCGGTATTGTGATGATCCTGTCAATAGCCTGGTCACCGATGATCGCACGTTTTATAAGCATTTTCGACGCCATCAACCAGATACTGGCCATGCTCTCGCCCCCAATCGCCACCGTTTTCATTATGGGCGTTATGTGGAAAAGAGGTACCAAACAGGCCTCGGCGGTTACCATAATTACCGGTTTTATTTTGGGTGTTATCACCTTCCTGGTTGACTTTCCCGCCTTTGGCGATACCAAAATCATTACCGAAAAATTACACATGCCTTATATGATGCAGGGATGGTGGCTGTTTGTCATCTGTATGCTTCTGTTTACCCTGGTGAGCCTGCTGACGCCTAAGCCTGAACGTGAAGTAGTAGAGAACTATGTACTTGAAAGTCCACTCTCCTTTATCACCAAAGGCAAAATCACGGGCATTAGTGATGCAAGGATCTTGTCGGCTCTCCTGGTTGCGATTATGGTAACCCTTTATCTGGTCTTTAAATAATGAAGCCTTTCTCGATTCATATCAATAAATCGAGTCGTGTGCCCCGCTACCGGCAGATCGTCGATGCGGTTACGGCCGCCATATCGATGGGAGACCTCAAAAAGGGAGATATTCTGCCATCGGTTAACCAGGTGATGACTGACAGCGGGCTCTCACGCGATACAGTTGTCAAAGCGTATGACGAATTGAAACAGCGCGGCATTGTGGAGGCTGTCCGTAATAAAGGGTTCTTTGTAAAGGGAGAAGGAAGCCGGATACTGTTATTCTTTGATACCTATAGTGCCTTCAAAAAAGGACTCTATGATTCATTCAGGGAGGTATTGCCTGCCAGCTATGAAATTGATATGATGTTTCACCATTATAATTTCAGGGTGTTTGAAGGTCTGCTGCTTAACAGCCTCGGGAAATATAATTTTTGGGTCGTCATGAGTTTTGAAAACAGGCAGGTAAAGCGTGTTCTTAATCGACTCGATCCGGCCAAAGTACTTATCCTGGACGTGAAACACAACGTTCCGGAGAACCTTCCTTATATTGTCCAGAATTTTGATACCGCGTTTTACAGCAGCCTGGAATCGGGACTGCAGAAGTTCAGGCATTACCGCGAGCTTCTATTTATATGCCCGCCTGAATTGCACCATCCGGCTGAATCGAAGGACGCCTTCCTGTCCTTTTGTGCCGATTATAACATTCACGGACGTGTGCTGGACCATTTAGAAAAAGACCAGGTAGAACCCGGCAAAGCTTATATTGTTGTATCAGACAGTGACCTGGTGAAAATAGTTGAGAAATCACGGGATGAAAACCTGGTTCCGGGCAGAGACATCGGCCTGGTGTCTTATAACGATTCGCCGGTTAAGAAAATAATAGGCAATGGTATAAGTGTTATCTCGACCAATTTTGAAGACATGGGACACCGTGCAGCCCGATTTGTGATGAACAGGACCTTTGTGCAGGAGGTCGTACCCACAAGGCTTATCCTGCGTTCATCACTGTAAGTTGTGTGCAGAAGACGAATGATAATTTATCGGTTCAGCATGAATCTGGACATCGAGGTTTTTCAGGTTTTGTTGGAGCTCCTTTTCGATATTGTCGCAGAAATCGTGGACATCCTGAAGTTTTTGATCCGAGGGCATCTCAATATGGAACTCGACAAAGCGTTTATGACCCGATTTCCGGCTTTTCATTTCATGGTATCTGACGCC
>DASQZK010000754.1:0-3114 GCA_035638735.1 Bacteroidales bacterium | reverse complement strand
TTGAGCTGGCTGTAAATGATTCGTCGATGGAACAGGAAATAATAATCAATCCACCGCAAAAACCAGACTATACGTCGCGAATCGAATATCAACTGCTTAAAACACGGCTGCAACTGCAGAAAGCACAGGTAGACTATTACCGATTTAGTTTTCTGCCTTCCCTTTCGGGGTATGCGAATTACAACCTGGCTTACCACAATGATAATTTTGGCGATCTGTACAGCAGGGCTTTCCCTAACTCTTCGGTTGGTCTCACACTGAACTTTCCAATCTTCGAAGGATCCGGACGCCTCTCAAAGCTTAAAAAAGCTAATTTTCAATATGAACGGCTTAAACTCGATACACTCAACCTTCGCGATAACCTGAACCTGGAGTACCAGCGAGCCATCGCCACCTATAAAAGTTCTTATGCGGCCTGGCAATCCACGGCCGACAATGTAAAAATTGCCAGGGAGGTTTATCAGACTGTCAAGTACCAGTACGATCAGGGGATTAAAAGCTATCTCGAGGTGATTGTATCGGAAACGGACCTCAGAACAGCTGAGCTCAACAAGATAAATGCACTTTTTTCCCTTCTTTCAGCAAAAACAGATGTTGAAAGGGCACTGGGAAGAATCAATGTTAACTATTAATTCAATCTATATGAATAACCGGTTAATAACATATTTACTATTCCTTCTTCTGCCATTTACTGCTATTTCCTGCGGAAAAAAGAATCAAAAGGGAGGTCGGGGCCAGATGCCGCCTGTACCGGTAACCCCTTATGCAGTGCAGAAGAAGCAGGTAACCTATTATGATGTGTATCCTGCCAGGGTCACCGCACTTCAGGATATCTTGCTGAAGAGTGAAGTCAGTGGGTACGTGACGGGTATATATTTTAAGGAAGGAAGTCATGTGGAAAAGGGTAAGCGTTTGTACGAGATTGACAAACGCAAGTACCAGGCAGCTTATGACCAGGCTCAGGCCAGTGTTGAAATTGCCCGGGCAAACCTCGACAAGGCGCAGCGTGATTATAACAGGTACCAGGAGCTGGCACAACGGAATGCCATTGCCAGGCAGACACTGGAGGATTCAAAAACAAACCTCGAGAATGCAAAAACCCAGCTGAAGGCAGCGAAAGCTGAACTGTCAAGGACAGAAACCGACCTGCAGTATGCCAGGGTTGATGCCCCTTTCAGCGGGGTGATCGGTTTCTCAGCGGTGAAGGAAGCGGCCTATGTGGTGGCCGGTCAGACTGTTCTCAACGGACTCTCCTCGGATGACCCTGTAGGGGTGGACATTCAGGCTGATGCTTCGATGCTCCCCTATTTCAGGGAACTGGAAAAGGAAGGTCACAAATCCGCCGACAGCACATTCCTGTTAGTAATGGACGATGGTTCGGCCTATCCGAAGACCGGACAGCTCGGCAGTATAGACCGGTCAGTCGACCCGAGCATGGGTACCATCAGGATCCGGCTGATCTTCCCGAATCACGAAAGCTTGTTAAAAACAGGAATGACGGTCAGGGCCAAAGTGTTAAACCGGCAATCCGGCAGTCAGCTCGTTGTACCCACCAAAGCCATTCAGGAACAGATGAGTGAATATTTTGTGTACAGGATCGGAGCAGATACTGTCAAACAGGTTCGGGTGACGCCCGGTCTTAACCTCGGCATGAATACCGTTGTGCTGTCAGGGATCTCTGCAGGGGATACCATCGTGGCCGAAGGACTTAAGAAAATCAGCAATGGTTCGAAGGTGAGGATAGCACCCGGGGCCGGTGATGGAAGAAAGAATATGAAAAAAGACTAAACCAGGATAACATGATCGCGAACACTTTTATCAAGCGACCCAATACAGCCATAGTTGTTTCACTGATACTGATCATTCTGGGAATTATCTCCGTTTCCAGTCTGCCCGTCAGCCAGTATCCCGATATCACGCCTCCGGTGGTGCAGGTCTCGGCGCGCTATACAGGAGCCGATGCCCAGACCATTGAGCAAACAGTGGCCACCCCCCTGGAAACCGCCATTAATGGTGTACCGGGAATGTCGTACATGGAATCCAGCAGCACAAACAGCGGCAGCATGGGAATCAATGTCACCTTCAAAACCGGCACCGACATCGATATTGCAGCCCTTGATGTGCAGAACAGGGTCAACCAGGCCCTGCCGAGGCTTCCCGAGGAAGTTAAAACGCTGGGGGTCACCGTGAGAAAGCGTACGCCGGGTATTATGATGGTTATTGCCGTCTATTCACCCGAAAAAACGCACAGCCAGAAATTTATCGATAACTATACCAACATCTTCATCCGCGATGCATTGTTGCGTGTGCCCGGAGTGGGTGAAGTATTCACCCGCGCCGAGGACTTCAGCATGCGGATTTGGCTTAATCCTGAAAAGCTGGCCGCCCTCGGATTGTCTCCCTCCGATGTGATTGCTGCGGTGAGAGAACAAAATGTACAGGTGGCGGCTGGTATCGTGGGAGCTCCTCCACAGCCGGAAACCCAGGCTTATGAATATACGGCCTTCGTTAACGGGCAGCTGGCTTCTGAAAAGCAGTTCAGAAATATAATTGTCAAAACTAATCCTGAAGAAGGTTCAGTAATTCACCTCATGGATGTGGCCCGGGTTGAACTCGGCAGGTTCAATTATACCGGAGATTCCTATGTCGACGGCAAAAAAGCAACCTTCCTGCTCATCTTTCAGTCACCAGGCAGCAATGCCATGGAGACTGCCCAGGGCATCTATGCGCAGATGAAAAAATTAAAAAGCTCCTTTCCTACCGACCTCGATTATATTGTGCCCTTTGAAACGGTATCAGTAGTAAAAGTTTCTATCGACGAAGTAGTCCGCACACTCCTTATTGCACTCCTGCTGGTAGCCATTGTTGTTTTCCTCTTTCTGCAAAGCTGGCGGGCCACCCTGATCCCGATCCTTGCTATTCCTGTATCCATCATCGGTACGTTTATCTTTTTCGCCCCGCTGGGGTTCACGGTCAATACACTTACCTTGTTCGGACTGGTGCTGGCCATCGGTATAGTGGTGGATGATGCCATCATCGTGGTGGAGGCGGTGCAGCATTACATTGACGACAAAGGTCTTTCGCCAAAAGAGGCAGCAAATAAAGCTATGCAGG
>DASQZK010000753.1:0-5898 GCA_035638735.1 Bacteroidales bacterium | reverse complement strand
TTGATGACCTGGCAGTTACAGCTACGGATGTAACCGGAAACGGTGTTAATGGCATCATTAATGGTGGAATATATAAACTTTCCCATCTCTTTGATCCAATGGAATATATACAGTCAAGAGCTATACAGCAGGTAGGTTATGTTAATACCGGCACAGCAGATAATGTAATGATGAGACTGGATATTGAAACCAGTAACCTGAATCATCCGCTTCGTCTTACAAAACTTTATCTGTCAGCAAATGAATCAACAGCCTTAGCTGATATCAGCCATATAAAGGTTTTTGCTGGCGGAAACGATTCGGTTGTTAATACCGGCAGCCTGGTGGCTGAAATTACCGGGAATCTATCCTCTCCCTTTATCAATCTGGGATGTGATTATTCGTTGGTTCAGGGAAATAACTATTTCTGGCTTACCTGTGATGTGAGTAAAGAGGCAGTGAAAGGAGATATGCTTAACCTGCGTTGTGACAGCCTTGTTTTGTCGGATACGGCAATTTATATACCGGGCCAGCCGGTACAACAAGGTAGTCTTACTGTTAACCCGGACTTATTTATTAAAAATGTCAGGCTTCCTGAAGATATCGTTACTGTCAATGGACAATCTTCAATAGAAGGGGCTAATTTTGCTTCTTTCCAGCAGAATGCCATAATGACCTACAGGGGATATCAATATGTGACCTACTGGAACAAAAACAAACAAGTTTGCATTTCCAGAAAGAAAATGCCTGATGGTGAATGGAAGGAGTTGGTATTTGCGGATTATATTTCTCCGCATGATTTGGGCGACAACCACTATACTATCTCTATGGGCATCTGTGCCAACGATGGTACCATCCACCTGGCTTTCGACCATCATAATGATGTGCTGCATTACCGAAAATCTGTGGTTGATCTGGCCAATAAACCCAAAGAGATTGCCTGGAACATGGCTTCCTTTGGGACGATAGCTGACCAGCTTGTGTTTGGAAGCCAGGTAAGCAATGTGACCTATCCGCGTTTCATCTCGATGAATGATGGTGATTTATTGTATGAATGCCGGCTTGGATGGAGCGGTGATGGAGATGACTTTCTCTGGCAGTATACCGCTTCATCAGGCAGCTGGGAATACGTGGGAGAATACTTAAATGGTACATCGGCAGGTGAAAATGCATACATCAACGGCATGCAGTACGACTCCACCGGACTGTTGCATGTTTCCTGGGTATGGCGTCAGACACCTGATGCCCGCACCAACCATGATATATACTATGGTTATAGCGATGATAATGGCCGTACATGGTACAATGCTGAAGGTATTGTGGCAGGGTCAGTGAATAGTAACCCGATGAACATGAATTCTCCGGGACTGAAAGTTTGGTCGGTAGGCACTTACCGTGGCCTTATCAACCAGGAATCGCAGGCGGTTGATAGTAAGGGCGGGATTCATATCCTGCAATCGTATATTCCGGATGACCAGCCTGATAACGGTGATTTCTGGGGATCCCGTATTAACGAAGGATATCTTAGACATATCTATCAGGATGAATCAGGCAACTGGCATAACGATATCATTGCCCGTTCTACACGGAACAGAAGTGAGATTGGCGTGGATGCTAATGATAACCTTTATGTTGTGGCACCTAATTATCGTGTATACTATGCTTCGGCGGCAGATGGCTGGAAGACATGGATGCCTTTTGATCTTTCGGAGACCAATAACACCATTAATGAGGGACTGCTTGATCGTGAAGCCCTGCAAAACGGGGTTCTTTCCTTTGTTTTTGCTCATCACGATAACGACGGAAAGATCATCGTGCCTCATTATTTGCTGGATATGCTGAAACCAGGCTACGGAGAAGGGCTTAACATAACCTTCTACAACGATAGTGCTCTTCAGGTGCCGGTTAGCCAGCAACTTGACTCTGTCAATGTCACTATGGTGAATAATACAGTTACCGGCGATTTCTTTAGTTTAAGCTGCACCGGAGTTCTGGAATCTCACTATGCAGAAGCCTATACCTTGTATCTGACCACTTCCGGCAATACAAAGGTATGGATCAATGACAGCCTGAAGATTGAGACTGGTGAATTGACGGCGGCTACAGAGTTTAATACTCCACTTGAAATAGAACCAACGCATCGTTACCATATCCGGATTGAGGGTGTATATCGGGCTAAGGATATTACCACCCGACTTGAATGGTCAAGTTACAGTCAGAAGCGTGAAATTGTACCGCGCAGCGCACTTTATGGTACGCTTACAAGTCTTCCTGAGAATGTACTACCCCTGGTTGCAGGCACCGGTGGTGTGGTTAAAGCCTATCCAAATCCCTTTACAGATGCTTTTACCCTGCAGGCAAATGGTAATTTCGAATACCAGGTATTTGACACCAACGGCAGGCTGGTGGAAAACGGACAGGCATCTGATCAGTGTGAGCTTGGGCAGCACCTGCAAAGAGGAGCTTACCTGGTGCGGGTGATCCAACATCATCAACTGGTAGCCACAAAGCTTATGATTAAGCAATAATTTTCATTTATCAAGTGAAAAAAGTCCCCGTTGCAAGTCGCACGGGGATTTTTTTATGGCATTGTTACAAGATGATAAAGCAGCGTCGTTAGGTGCAATATATCGGCAGCCCGGATTGCGAACCGGGAAACAAGGAGCCCCACGTCTATTGCAATGCATCCGCAAACTCTTTCTGGAGACGAATATTGGTTATGCAGCAGATGGAACCGGAATTAAGAGATGAGGAGCGAGTTGGATAGATGAGAGGGGAGTTGGGAGTTGAGGAGTTGAGTTGTTTAGAAGTTTAGAAGTTAAGAAGTTAAGGAGTTGAGGAGTTGAGGAGTTAAGGAGTTGAGGAGTTTAGAAGTTGAGGAGTTAAGGAGTTGAGGAGTTGAGTTGTTAAGGAGTTGAGTTGTTTAGGAGTTAAGGAGTTGAGGAGTTGAGGAGTTTAGGGGGTTGAAAGATGAGAGATGAGTTGTGAGAAGTGTACTGTTAATGTATCGAAAACCAGCCTGAAAGGCTGAGAGATCAAAGCCCGGGGTGAAGCCCCGGGTATTGTGATGCACCCCTCTCACCGCCGCATCCGGGATGTCAATTTTGAAACCGGATGTTGGTTGCGGCGGACGGGAGGAGAGTTTGAGTTTGAGTTGAGAGAGGTTAACCGTGAGAGGGGTGATATGTTTGTAGTTAAGCTAAAAATCAATTAGCAAGGCCACACGATACAATCGTGCGGCAGCGAGGGGGAAGGCATAATGCAGGTAGCGAACAGGTATTTTCTCCTGTTAGGTCTTCGTAAACATGATTATCTGAATTGACTAACAGGGTTTGACCACGGGTCAGTGGACTCATATCTTTGTAATAATATAGTTCCAGGCGAGACCTTGAAACATAAGAAAATTCAATAAGTCACAAGACCTGAATCATTTGGTTAACCGGCGATGGAGACACCGATGAGATGGCCGATACCGAATGTAATGGCAGCAGCGGCGAGGCCGAACAATATCTGTCTGAAACCTGAGTGCCAGACGCTTTTACCGGTAAACAGGGTGATGGCTCCGCCAATCACAAACAGTCCGATTGTACTGCAGATGAGGCTGTATACTATTGCTTTGAGACCACCGATCCAGAAATACGGGATAACGGGCAGAATAGCGCCAATAGCAAACAGGAAGAAGGAAGCAAAGGCGGCTTCCCATGGGGAACCGGCCATCTCTTCCGGATTGATGCCCAGTTCTTCCCTGACCAGTACTTCATGTGCGTGGTCTTTGTCGGCCATCACGTTGCGGGCCATTTCTGCTGCCTGATTTTCGGGAATTCCTTTGGCCATATAAATGAGGGTGAGTTCACGAACTTCTCCTTCGGGATTATTCTCGATCTCAACCATTTCGAGTTCCATTTGTCTTTCGTTGAGTTCCTGGGAGCTTTTTACGGAGATCCATTCACCCAGTGCCATGGAGAGGGCTCCGGCCAGTAATCCGGCAATACCTGCCAGCAGCACCTGGCTTTCGCCACCGGTAGCACCGGCAACACCCATCACCAGGCTCATGTTGGACACCAGTCCGTCGTTGGCCCCCAGCACAGCTGCGCGCAATGCATTGCCCCCGATGGATTTATGGCGGCCTTCTATTTTGGAAAGCTTATCACCGGTAATCTTCGCTTTGTTATTGATCAGTGATTCAAGGATATTGACGTGGTTGGCTTCTGATCCCTGCAGGGGGATATGTTGTTTCTGTTTCCCTTTGATCTGGGCATTGGAGATACTTTTTTCGATATCGGTCATTACCCCGATGATATAGTCATAACCGAGGATGCGTCCCAGCAGGTTGAGTGTGCGGGCCCTGAATGAGGGACCGGGCATGGGATTTTTCATGCCCTGTTCGTGCATCACGGAGAGCATTTTTTCGGCATGTTCCTGCTCAATACCGGCCAGGTCGTTAAACAGTTTGGATACAGTCTCGTCTTCTTCGGCTGCTGCGATTTTTGTATACAAATAGTTGGCATCAACCTCAGTTTGCACGTTGGCCAGGTACCTTCGTTCAGTCTTTGTCTTCATCTTCCAGGTTTTAGGGTCTGTTTGCCAGGATCAACCAATCCTGGCTTTCTCCGGGTGAATGAATTTTATATGGAAAGAGATGTTAAACAGATGTTTAAAGGATCTGTATAAACCCTTGTCTCTCCAAAAATCATCCAAAGATAAGGAATAGGGGGGTGTTACACAAGAGGAAAAATGGGGGCTGAGCAAAAGCAATGAAAAATTCGTTTCGTTTTAAATTAAATTAAACATTCCTGATAGTCATATTAGTTTATTGTCCTCCTCCGGACGGGCTTCCCGCTAAAGCGGGACAAAAAATCTTGAAAACTGACCGAAGGGATCTCATGAGCACGCCTAAGGTGTGCGAATAACCCAAGGCTCCCCACTAGCCACGGCCGACCCAAAGTCGCGGCTTTTCGACCACCGCGCCCTACTAATCAGTATGCGTTTTAAAAATTAAGAACAAAGTTAGAATGCGTATATACATGGTTTTGTATTTTCTTAATTATAGGAAGGAAACAGAAGATCATGTTTTTTTACAAAAGGTTAAATTTAAAAAGGCTTATTGATTTTTTCGCCGAGGTATTTGTAGATAGCAGAGAAATCTTCGCGGCCGAGACCATGCGCTTTGGCGCCGGCATAAATTTCTTTGGCGAGGTTTGCCATGTATTGGGGTGCATCATTTTCCCAGGCTACTTTGGAGACCAGGTGCAGGTCTTTGTGCATCCATTCGAGCGGAAACTCGACCTGGTAATCATTTTGCCGGATTTTTTCTGCTTTGGGAGCAGTAAAAGGTGCGGTCACGGGCATATTGGGGAGCAGGTTAAGCAGCAATTCGCGCGACAATCCGGCTTTTTCGCCCAGCAGCACTGTTTCGGCAAAGGCGAGCATGGACTGGGCAAGCAGACTGTTCACCAGCATTTTGAGGGTGGTACCCATACTTACGGGGCCGGCATGGATAATTTTCTTACCCATGAATTCGAGCAGGTATTTAGTTTCGTCCAGATCTTCTTTGTCTGCACCCGCGAGAAAGACCAGTTCGCCGTTTTCGGCCGGCGCTTTGGATCCGGCGACCGGTGCATCCATAAAACGGATTCCTCCCATTTTGGCTTTTTTGGCAGCAAGGCGGGTAAAAGCAGGATCAACGGTGCTGCAATCGATCCACAAAGCACCTGACTGCATGTGAGAAACAAAGCCTTCAGTTCCGAAGGCCAGCTCATCGACAACATCGGGAGTTGAGAGCATGGTAAAGACCACATCGGCATTGCGTACGCAGGCGGCAGGAGAATCGACGGCAGTGGCTCCCCGGTCTGCCAGTTCGTCAACCGGTTCCTGAGAGCGGTTGAAAACAGTAAGTGATGCATTATTTTTCAGCAGGTT
>DASQZK010000752.1:0-3921 GCA_035638735.1 Bacteroidales bacterium | reverse complement strand
GAGCTCATCGAAAATGTATCCAGCCTGGAACCAATATTGACGGTCCGAAATATCCTGCCAGTAAGTTTTCCTTTCCATGGGAAAAAGATTGAGAGCTGCAGCCCCGACGTAAAAATCGGGCCGGTAGTATAGAACCCCTATATCGCTGTTAAAAATGAAAACCGATTCACGGGAGTAATCAATTATTGGATCCTGGGTAACAACTGGTTTAAATACTGACTGGTCAAAAATATTTTGGCGGAACGAGACTGAGATTCCTAATGACAGGTGCGACTTATCAAAAGGTACATGATAGGCATAGGCCATTTTTTTACCCCTCTGGAGGAAAGGGTCCTTCATTCGCATTGTATACCACTGCCCCGAAACCAATTCTTTCATTGCTTTTAAATCCGGTTTTGTTGAGGAATTGTTTTGGATTATAAAAATCATAATTTCCCATGCGCAGGCTGGTACTGAGCATTTGTAATGATGGCGAATTTTTGAAGCCAAGCCATTGTCTCGAAAAGGAAAGATTCACTATTGAATAATATTCACTGCCTGAGGTGGCCGGATTAATAATGACCTGGTTTAAGTAATAATTGCGGAAAATATTTTCCGATTGTGCGCTCAACCCTGTTGAAGCTGATAAGGATAGCAGGAGAAATAAGAAATAATGCAAGATGCGTGATCTGAAATCCATTGGTAGTTTTTATAATCCATCACTAATTTTATCCAGCTCATTAGTGTTGATAATAATTTGAATTAAGGATAGAACTCTTAAGGTAGTTGCTGAAAAGGCCGATATTTCATATCGCACAATGCGATTTAAAATAGATGCTGTATACACAAAAATTGGGATCAGCCTTAATTCTTAAAAATCAACCCTTTTATATCAAAGATAACGATCTTTTCTAAATTTCAAATATTCTTTCCCTGTGTAATTTCACCACTTGGTCGGTTCTAAACCCCGTTGTAGTTAAGGCGTCATTTCAACAGATGAATGCTGCCATATCTTCTTGTACTACTTTACCACTATGCCGGTTCTAACCAATGAACAATTTACTTACAACCAGGGGTCTTCGTTTTTAATACAGCTTTAACAATGGTAGTGTCATTAAGGTCATTTTTATGAAGGTAGATGGTATACTCTCCGGCCTGATTTGATAATGCTACAAACGATATGTTTTGAATGCTGTCGTCAACCGTTATCGTACTGTCGGGTTCCATTGCATTAAATTCTAATCCCCCGATAAAATTCTTACGAGAACTCAATTGTGTCCGCAACAATGCTCTTTGGCCACCAGCGGGTGAATTTGTCGTGAAAGACATATCCAGGTTATTATAGTCCGCCTCCTCCCACGACGAATGACCAGGCTTCCACCCTCAAATACAGGTTAGAAGTAAATCCAGCTGTTTCAGTATTTCCAATTATTTTGCGCAGGTTGTAATTCATTCTGACTGCCGACAAACAAATGATTACAACAATCATTCGTAACTTCCTCTCAAATGCCGTAAAATTTAGTAATCCCGGTGGGAAAATATATCTTAATGTCAGGAATACTGCTGCGGAACAAGTTATAAGTGTCGAAGATGAAGGGATTGGTATGTCTGTTGAAGATGTGCAAAAGCTTTTTCGAATTGATGTCAAGAACAAAACAATCGGAAGTTCCCCTGATAAAGGTACCGGTCTCGGCCTCATACTTTGCCGTGAATTTACAGAATATCAAAAGGGTGCTATCAAAGTAAAGAGCAAACCTGGTAAGGGTAGTGTATTACCATTAGGGGTGCCATACAGGAAAAAGTGTATAATTAATATACAGAAATTGCATATTAATTATACACTTTGAATTCGTAAAACAGATCCGTTCAACCCTTAGTTTGAAACGATTACGTTTACTCCTTTTTTGATCGCAGGTCCAAAGCTATATCCGTGGTAAATTCCGGTGATCTGAGATTTGTTATCCCATCGGAGGCATCGATGGTCGCCTGGTTGATCATTTCACCGGTCTTTGTATTGATCCACCTGACAAGGTAAACTCCTGCCGGCAGGTTGACGTCTAACCGGACCGTCCTTTTCACGGTATCACTGAGATCAGACTTCCTTAAATAAAGGGCCCATGCTTTACCTGGATCAGAAAGGATACGGGATTCATATCCCTGGGGTGCGTCACCGGAAAGAAATGAATTGTCCGGCTTCATCGTTATAAAATTAAAACTTTCAATAAATTTTTTTAATATGCTCAGCTCGTTACGCAGTACATTGCGTTCTCCGTCAACCTGGCCCCCGTGAGGGGAATCGGGTGTAAAAGACATATCCAGGTTGTTAAACAATCCGCCACCACCAAGTATGAAATCCCAGGCTTCAAACCTCAGAGAACGGTTGGTAGCGAGTCCGTCGGTCTCGTTGTTACCGATCACCCGGTCCAGGTCATAATTCAGCGCTATGGCCCTGGGGTTACTATAATGGAAGTTAAAAACCGAAGCCCCCGGTATGGCATAGGTGACCTGCCTGGCACCATTTGATATATTCTGGGTAATGAGATGCCTGTACCCAAAATCAGATTCTGTTTGTTCAATGACTCCGGCAATGTGCGCCTGCCATTGGTCTGATGCCAGTTCCTGAATGTAAGGTTCATTACATATTTCATAAATGATATTGTCATAATTTTTCAGTTCGGTAACGATCTTCCTGATATATGCATCCTGGACATCCTGCAAAGCTTCATTGGTCATCGACAAGGCTTCCGTGCGGGGAACATCGCCAATACCGTTGATGTTGTTGTCCTTGTAAAGCGGACTGTATTTCCAGAGCAATTCCGGGTCGTCACTCGAACCGGCATAAGTTGAATTGTAGTACGATGTAAAGAATGACAGTTCAACAATGACACCTCTTTCAGCGGCCTGCGATACAAAGTCCTTCAATCGGGTAAAGTATTCCTCGTCCCATTTGGTGAGGTCAAATCTATTACCGCCATTAATATACCCCGGTTCACTGCTACGCTGCCAGGGGCATATAAAGCGGCCCGCGGCGGGCGAAAGAGGCTGATTGGAATCGTAGTTATACCATCCTGCAAATTCAACATAAGCCCCGGCAAACAACCTGGTTAGATTAAATCCGTGAGCCATTAGTTCATCGAGGTAAGGAATGTAATCGAAATCCCGGTTTATCACAGCTCCGTAATGTTCACCCGAGGTTATCAGGATAGCGGGCTGGTTCCGGAATTCAAAATAATGTGGGTTCTCATTGTTAAGTGAAACAGGTTCTGCCGGGTCCGGATGGGGTGGAGGATCAGCTGGTGTTTCCTTCGTTACCGGCTCTGTAATAACCGGGTCCTTTTCACATGAAGCCACGATGATGCCAATCATCATTAAAATTAGTATTGCACTTTTTTTCATATCAATAGATTAAATTTTTACCCTCCCGGCCGGTTTTTTCCCATACGGCATTACCTCACAATTTCTATCAGCCGTATTACAATGCTGGGTATTCCCACTTCAGCCGGGGAACGCTTACAAAAAACAGAATATGATTATGCAGGTTGAAAATGGATCGGTGACTCGTTGTTAGCCTTTATTACCTTGTTCGATTAGGATATGTTGTTTTAACGGTAGGATTAAGATTTTATTTTTCGACAATTATAAATCGATGCATCCGTCGGAGCGCACGGCCGTGCGCCCGTACCCAATAAACGCCGTATGCCGTACCCAGCAAACGCCGTACGCGGTAAGCCCATAAAAAAACAGATTAACATTTCTCCCCTAGCAAACCAGCTTGTCAATAATCGGGTAGTTTGTCTCCATCTCAATTGTAAACTTGAGCATCCGGGCCATCAATTCATTAATGATATCCTTATAGTCCGGATCATAGGCCAGATTGGTAAGTTCATCAGGATCCTTCCGCATATCGTAAAGCTCATTGTCACCTTCCAACCGGTATACAAA
>DASQZK010000751.1:0-5525 GCA_035638735.1 Bacteroidales bacterium | reverse complement strand
ATACGACCTCTTCGTATAGTTTGCCTGCGAAAAGATTCGAAAACAGATTATACAGTATCTAATTTATTTAGTCTGTCAATAAAGTCCAGGTGTCTGGATCAAAATGTCCGGGAACAAAGCCTGTTCCGTTCTAAACGGGAGCGTGCAAAAATTTTAATCCGCCGTATACTAATGCATAAGAGGAATTAAAATTTTTGTAACAACGCAGTTATCGGACATTATGGACAGGCACTATTTATACTCTGCCTGAGGCAGGCATGGTCTTAAAATATGCGGCGGATATTTTATGCTGGTTTACAGGTTGCTCACCCTGGTTATTTATGTTGATAGCCGGCAATTTTTTACACTATTTCACTGAAATGACATTGCAGTGACCCAAATATCTGGGTTTATTCATAAAAAAATAAAAACCAAAGTAAGTATATTCGGATTAAAAAGGGTAGCAGGCAGAAATATTAGAAAGTCCGGATATCGGGACATTCGGGAATTGTTGATAACTTTTCGTCAAAATGCCGAAAATGGGGCATCGAGATTTGGGGGGCTAAAGCGATTGAGTGGTGTGGTGTGCAGGACGGTGGGGGAAGCACCCGCCCTGCTAAAGAGCCACCGGCCCTCCTATGCCCAGTGCTCAGCACCATGTCAGCCATAAACCCTTTCAGAATCTGCCTCAACGCTTCTATTTTAAATTACTGACATCTCTTTAACCATCGGTCATAAGACTGGCCTCCAGGGATTAATGCTGATTCAATGGGCCTATCCGGAAAATGTATAATTTGTCAAAGGATTTGGATTCTTTTGCCCGACATGATGAAAGATTATAATTGGAAATTGTGTTAGTGGAGGTTTTTAAGATATCCTGAACCTGTTTACGATTTAATAAAAATCATAAACGACACTGTAAGGTTCAGGTATATTCCCACAATTTTCATCGGGCGTAAGTGCTTGATGTTCTGTATACAAAAGTTCGAATAAATACCTGAGCCTTTGATATAATCATCGCACTTTTTATGAAAAATTCCGGAAATTAACGCATCTGTTCATAGAATTGCATCCCTAGGATAAGGGATGCAATTCTATGAACAGACTGAAATTGACAGGAAATTTTTTAACCTCAGGCCGGTTAGTTGATACTGAAATTTATACCGGAGAGTTTCTCCGACTCCTTCCATAACCGGTCTGCCACTTTCATATCGGCCTTTTCGGCATTGATGTTTTCCTCATGCGGGTAGCCTCGTAAGCCGCCAAAGCCTGAAGGACCGTAATATTTACCACCTGTCACATCGTGTGAAGTGGCGGCATACAAAGTTGGCATTGCCCCCATCTCGGCTGACTGTGCCAACAGGTTATTGCCAAGGTTGTTGAGCCACAGCCCAATATTTGATCCTTCCATTTCCGGACCTTTGGCCTGGAGGTTCGTTGAAGCCCAACCGGGATGGCTGGCAACTGAGATAACGGAATTCCCGCTGGACTTTATTTTCTTTTCCAACTCCAGCATGAAAAGGAGGTTAGCAAGCTTACTTTGTCCATACGCTTTCCACTTGGAGTAATCGCTGTCCCAGTTAAGATCCTCAAACCGGATCTCACCTCTTTTGTGCATCAGGCTTGATAACGTCACGACTCTTGAGCCACGGGTTTTTTTTATAAGATCAAACAAGAGTGAAGTAAGAACGAAATGACCGAGATGGTTTGTCCCGAATTGCATCTCAAAACCCTGCTTTGTTCGCCGTTCCGGGATAGCCATAACCCCGGCATTGTTGATCAGGATGTTGAGTTGTTTGTATTTCTTATGAAACGCTTCTGAAAACCTCTTAATAGATTCAATATCTGCCAGGTCAAGCTCCATAATATCCAGCCTGGCTGACGGAAAGTCTTTTCGTATCTTGTCGGCGGCTTCGTTCGCTTTAGAAGTATTTCGACATGCCATTACCACTTCGGCATGCCTTTTAGCCAGGTGATACGTGGTCCAGTATCCCAATCCGCTGTTCGCACCGGTTACGACTATTATTTTCCCATCCTGAACGGGTATGTCTTCAGTTGTCCAACTCATAATGAAATGTTTGCTAATAAACAGCTAATGTTCAGGAAAGTTTAGTATCCCGGCTTTGCTCTTTGACGGGGAGTGAGAAGAAAAACGTTGTCCCGGCTCCTGCCAGCGACTGAAACCATATTTCACCGTTGTTCCGTATAACAAACTCACGCGAGAGAGTGAGTCCCAGGCCCGAGCCTTTCTCATTATGCGTCCCGGCACGGGACATGATAGCTTCGTCATTTAGAATCTTATCTTGTAACTCTTCTTCGATTCCAATCCCGTGATCTTCTACTCGCACAATAACATGAGCTTCGTGGAGCTCTGCGAAAATGTCAACCCTGCTTTTCTCCGGTGAATATTTTACCGCGTTGGAAACCAGGTTGCGCATAACACTCTCTATCGAGTATTTATCAAAACAGGCTGTCGTCCCCGGTTGAATATGATTCTCAATGGTTATGTTCTTTGTCTCGGCATAGTTACCTACAAGCTTACAGGCGTCCTCGGCTGTATAGTAGAGATCATTCTCCCCGATATTAAGATGTATATCGTCAAGATTTAACCGTGACCATTCCAGCAATTTTTCAATCATATCGAAGCCCTGAAGGCCCGAGTTCCTTATGCGCCGGGCATATCTGACAACCTTTTCCGGATCCGGGTTTGTGCCGGAAGTAAGCAGGGATGAAAACCCGACAATAGCATTCAATGGATTTTTCAGATCGTGAGCCACAATAGAGAATAAGCGGTTTTTGGTAGCCACGGCGTCGGCGAGTTCATCATTCTTCTTTTGAATAAGTCTTTTCGACTCACGGGTATTTCTATAGAGAATGATCACGATTAAAATCACTATAATCCCAAATCCGATGACCGAGAGTAACAGTATCTTATGCAGGTTATCCTTTTTTAACTTAAGTTCAAGCAGGTTGTGATGCAGTTGCAGTTCCCGTATCTCATCCTCTCTTTCATCGTTCTGGTAATTCATTTCAAGTTCTTTGATCCGCGACCGTAATGGACCGTTATTCAGCGAATCGTAGTAATTGTGATATTTACCAAGATTCTCAAAGGCAAGGCGGTAATTCCCTTTCATGGCATACAGATCAGCAGCCGATTTGTACAATAACTTCAGCAATTCCTTATTCTTTAATTGTTCGGCTTCGGCAAGTCCGGTTTTAAGCAGCGCCTCTGCGGAATCGGTTCGATCGCTGTCCATGTATACTTTAACAAGACTGCAGATGATGTGCGTATTGAAATAAAGGTTTTTCTCCCTCACGGTAGTATTCAGTGCCCGTTGAAGGTATTTCTCCGCGTTTTTATAATCTTTCATCATATAATAATCCAGACCGAGAGCCTCCAGTATCTGCAAATAGTAGTCGTGAATAGCTTGCTTTTTATCAAGATTGTAAGCCTCGCAATCGTAATCACGGGCCGTAGTGAAATTTTCCATCTCACGTTCGACTGATGCCATACTGATGAGGGAAGCAATAATGCCCGTGGTATCTTTACGGAACAGAAGCATTTTATGTGCCTCCTGCAGGTAGCTCATCGCCGAATCGTAACAGGTGAGGTATGCATATAAGCCGCCCATGTTATTGTAAATCTTCGACAGATAAACCGTATCATTCTGCTCTATAGCAAGTGCCAGGCTTTTTTGGTTATAATCGAGCGATTCATCATAATCGCCTGTTCTCATACACACCGCACCCAGGTTAGTCAATGCCTTTGACATGGCTGCCGAATCATTTTCTTTGGAAGCAAACGCATAGTATTGTTGAAAATCACGTTTAGCTGATTGAAAATAACCCGTTTGATAGGCCGCCTGACCGCGATACCAAAAAAGATCTCTCTGCATACTATCGGGTAAAGCCACCCCGGTAGAATCTGCGAGGTAAGAAAGCGTTGTGATGACCTCCCCGAAATGCCGCAGATTAAGATCAACCTTTGCCAGTGTAAGAGCCGACCGGACCAGGAGATCTTCGTCGCCTGAAATTTTTGCATTCAGGAAAACCTCTCTGGCCAACCAGGCCGACCTGGCAGGATTCCCAGTCATGTATTGCCTGGCTGAATCCAGGCGTACATCGCTGTCATTTTGTGAAAAGAAAGAATGAATCCCGGCGAAAGCACCAGAAAAGGGCAGCCAGACCAGCCACATCAGAATGACTGTTCTGGTCTTGATCCTTTTTTGCATATATGTACTTATTATCTGTGACTTACAATTTTATTTTTAATAAGACATTACAAAAAGCGGTTGGGATTCAACTCCTTATACGGAAGAAAATTCTGTTTGTTTGCTTTTGACCGGCATCTATTGCGCGCCGGAAAATTGTTGCGCCACAGCCTTTAGAGTATCTCCGGTCAGACGGTTCACGAGCCACTCGTCCATGACTTTAGCCCCCAGTGACTTATAAAAAAGGATGGAAGGCTCATTCCAGTTCAGAACAGCCCATTCCAGGCGTCCGCAATCCCGTTCAAGATCCAGTTTAGCCAGATATGTGAGCAGGGTCTTTCCGAAACCACGCCCGCGGTATTCCTCCAGCACAAAAAGATCTTCGAGATAGATGCCCCGTCTTCCCAGGAACGTTGAGAAATTATGAAAGAACAAGGCAAAACCTACTGGTTTGTTTTCATAATATCCAATAATGACTTCTGCTACAGCCCGGTCGCTGAATAGAAAAGTGTCGAGGTCTTTTTCTGTAGCCACCACTTCATGACTCAGCCGTTCGTATTCGGCCAGTCGCTTTATAAAATCAAGTATCAGACTCGTGTCTTCGCGTTGGGCCATCTTAATCACAAACCCTTGAATATCTGTGCTTTTAATATTTTCCATCCTGTCGAAATATTAGAGATTTGACCGAAATTAGTTAAAATATTTTATACTTATAAGCGATAAATGTATTTTTACAAATAGCAACCATCAGATACATGTTATGAAAAAACTCCTTTTGATGCTCCCCGTCATGTTTCTTTTTTTTTCTGCCTGCACTAAAAAAGAGCCTGAGCCGGTGAAAGGGCTACTCATCACCGGCAACGATCATCCTGCTCATAAATGGAAGGAAACAACACCTGTAATCAAAGCCATTCTTGAAAAAGATTCGCTATCGCTCATTACAGTCTCTACAAATCCCGACGTTCTGAAAGATGTATCAACAAAAGATTATGACTTTATTATTCTGAACTATTGTAATTGGGAAGATCCGGAAGGGCTGACCGAATATGCCAAAGCAGGATTCATCTCTTTTCTTCAGAATGGAGGCGGACTTATTGTTCTGCATTTTTCGAACGGCGCTTTTCATAAGTCATTACCCGGGGCGGAAGCTTCCGACTGGCCCGAATACCGCAATATCGTGCGCCGGGTATGGGATCATAACGGCAATAGCACCCATGATCCCTATGGAGATTTTACGGTAGACTTTCCCGAAAACAGGCATTACATTACCAGGGATCTCCAACCCTTCGTCACACATGATGAGCTCTATTTCAACCAGGTAGGTGATATGACCCT
>DASQZK010000750.1:0-10717 GCA_035638735.1 Bacteroidales bacterium | reverse complement strand
CCTGCAATCTGGGTGAAGTCTTCGGAGCGGGCCGTAAGAAAGGCTATCAGGGTCTCCGATAATGTCGGGATGGCCCGTATTTCTTCGCATGTTTCAATCCCATCCATTTCGGGCATCATAATGTCAAGAAGGATAAGATGTGGTTGAAAAGAAGTTGCTGTATTTATAGCTTCCCGGCCATTCCTGGCAATACCGACATCGAAACCTTCTCTCCGGAGATTGTAACTGACAAATTCCACGATGTCTTCTTCATCATCAACCACAAGTATCTTATATGGATTATCACTCATTTTAATAGCTTTTAAAATGTAAACCAGCCTTGAAGCCTTGAAGCCACCGACCCACAGGTGCGCTTCGCCTTTTTCAGAGTCAAATGTACATTACCCTGTTTAAGCGATCGTTAACTTAACCTTATCAATAGAATAATTTTAAATAAACTCCTCGTAATGCAGCATTAACAAAGTATTCATTTTATGTTAACATTTGGTTAATATTCGTTTTGAAATATTTGAATAATATTGCCACACATTTAAGCGAGAAACCAAATGGAAACCTATTATCTTATTATCGTTGTCGTTCTTTTCGCCCTCGCTATCTCCGATTTAGTTGTCGGCGTCAGCAACGATGCAGTTAATTTTCTCAATTCTGCTATCGGTTCAAAAGCCGCACCTTTTCGGATTATAGTACTGGTAGCCGCACTTGGTGTTATAGTCGGCGCAACCTTCTCGAGCGGTATGATGGAAGTAGCACGCAAGAGCATCTTTAACCCGGATATGTTCTACTTTTCCGAGATTATGGTTGTGTTTCTGGCCGTGATGATGACCGACATTATCCTGCTCGATTTGTTCAATACATTCGCCCTTCCCACCTCCACTACGGTCTCAATTGTTTTCGAACTTCTGGGTTCGGCCGTCGCTGTCTCGATAATAAAGATCAGCAAGGCATCCCAGGGCATCGGTGAACTGGCTAATTACATCAATTCAGCAAAAGCCCTCGGAATTATATCAGGTATCTTTATTTCGGTCATTATTGCTTTTTCTGTTGGTGCTATCATTCAGTGGATCATCCGCCTGTTTTTCTCATTCAGGATTACCAAAACCATAAAATACTGGGGCGGGATATGGGGTGGTATCGCCATCTCGGCCATATCCTACTTCCTGCTTGTAAAAGGCGTCCACGGTGCCTCCTTCACCAGTGATGCCATGAATACCTGGATTAAAACCAACACTAATAATATCATCATTTACAGCTTCCTTGGAGGGGCCTTCCTGTTCCAGTTGATCGTGATGTTCACCAGGATCAATATTCTCAAGATAATTGTGCTTTTTGGCACTTTCGCTCTGGCGATGGCCTTTGCCGGCAACGACCTGGTGAACTTTATTGGTGTTCCGTTAGCCGGTTTCGAGTCGTTTAAAGCCTTTATGCATGCAAATGCCGAACCTGGTAATTACCTTATGGATATCCTGAACGGGCCTGTAAAAACACCAACCTTAATCCTCCTGATTGCCGGTGTGATCATGTCGCTTACACTAAGGTTCTCGCGAAAATCGAGGTCGGTAACAGCTACAACCGTTGACCTCAGCCGGCAGAGCGAAGGATCAGAGCGTTTCGAATCGTCGGCACTGGCACGTTTCCTGGTTCGCTGGTCTGTCGATGCAAGTACCTTCATCAGAAAATATACCCCGAGAAGAATCCAGGCATTCGTTGAACGACGTTTCGACCAGTCGCTGGCTGACAGCAGTTCTAAAAAACAGAAAGAACTGATGGCTTTCGACCTTGTCAGAGCTTCAGTCAATCTTGTCGTCGCCAGTATCCTGATCAGCACGGGAACATCACTGAAGCTGCCCCTGTCAACCACGTATGTTACCTTTATGGTAGCCATGGGAACATCCCTGTCTGATGGCGCCTGGGGCCGCGAAAGTGCCGTTTACCGGATTACCGGAATGCTAACTGTTGTAGGCGGCTGGTTCCTTACTGCCATCACCGCCTTTATCTCGGCTTTCCTGCTGGCAACAGTTATCTATTACGGTGGTATGGTGGTTATTTTCGCCCTTATTGTCCTCGCCGTCTTCGTAGTCTTCCGCACCCATACTATTCATAAAAGACGTCAACAGGAATATGCCAGGACCAACACAATGGCATCTGATGAACTCAGTACCGAGAATGTTATTCATTCCTGCTCTGAAACGGTAACCAGCATCATTATTCAGGTTGCCAAACTCTACTATATGGCCGTACTGAATTTCTCAAAAGAAAAAAGAAAGGAATTGGCCAACATTAAGAAAGAGGCCCGGGACCTGAATAAGGAAACCAAAGACCTGAAAAATAATGTCCAATATGTTATCAGGAAAATGGAAGAAGACGAGATAGAATCCGGTCATCATTATGTTCAGGTGCTCGACTTCCTCAGGGAAACCACCAATGGCCTGTACTATTTTATCCAACCCTTATTCAACCATGTGGATAATAACCATCCACCCCTGGATAAAACACAGACAGAAGAATTGCTCAAATTCAACGAGAAAATGTCGGAATACTTTAACTATGCACTCACTATTCTCAAGAAAAACTCGTTTGAACATCTCGATGAGTTTAAGAAAATGAGGGATGAACTTATGGAAATGACCAACGATTTGAGAAAGAAACAGGTAAAAACGCTCAAAAAAGCGGGCAAAGGTACCAAGGTGACGCTGGTTTACCTCGACATCCTTTCAGAATCGAAAAATATGCTGTTGTTTGTCACCAATGTAATGGAAGCTCACCAGGAGTTCTTGGCACTCGGCAGTGAAGGACTTTCGGCTAAAAAAACCGGCTTATGAAAACGATATATACCGGGCGCATGGATCATGATTTGATAACTTAACCTGCCGAAACTCCTGGTTTTCAACCTCATTTTTGATTTATCAACGGTTCACGCGCAAACTAAACAGAGTCTGTCAATAAAGTCCAGGTGGCTGGATCAAAATGTTCGGGAACAAAGCCTGTTCCGTTCTAAACGGGAGCGTGCAAAAATTTTAATCTGCAGTATACGAATGCATAAGAGGAAAGAAAAATTTTTGTAACAACGCAGTTATCAGACATTATGGACAGGCACTATATAGAGAATTTATAACCGACACCCTTAACCGTCCTGATATATTCATCACCAAGCTTTTCCCGCAATTTCCTGATATGCACATCAATAGTCCGGTCACCAACAATAATGTTATCACCCCACACCCGGTGAAAGATTTCCTCTCTGGTAAAGACCTTTTCGGGCTTGGAAATCAACAGATTTAACAGTTCAAATTCTTTCTTGGGAAGGTATAACTCGTTGCCTTTCACAATAACCAGGTAACGTTCCTTATCGATGACAATATCGTCAACCTGTTGGGTAGCCCCTTCCTTTTCAATCTCCTTTGCTGCTTTTTTATATCTCTTAAGCAGTGCTTTAACCCTGCTGACAAGCAATTTGGGTTTTATGGGTTTTGTAATATAGTCGTCCCCGCCTGCCTCAAAGCCCGCGATCTGGCTGTAATCCTCACCACGGGCGGTCAGGAAAGCGATTAGTACATTGTTAAGTCCTGGTATTGTCCTGATCTGCTCACAGGTTTCAATACCATCCGTCCCAGGCATCATCACGTCGAGAAGAATAAGCTGGGGATCCTGCGTTTTGGCCAGCTCGATGGCATCGATGCCATTGTGTGCACGCAGGGTTGTAAAGCCTTCTTTTTCCAGATTATAGCTTAGAAATTCGAGAATATCATCCTCGTCATCAACCAGGAGTATCTTATATTTGCTGTAATCCATTCGTGAATTTTTTGGTGAAAAGAAATAGTATGCACGCATAAAGATAAGACAAATGAACTTAACGGAAATACGGCTTATGGAAAAAAAGGTTTGGTCTTTAACGGCAGGAAGCAGGATTGACAATCACCAGTTGACCTTACACGGCAGGCAAAACAGGGTTGGTACTGCTGTTTGCCGATGCTTTATTGCCCCTTAATTTAATGCTTACCGGCACGGTTCCCGGTGAAATATTAGTGATGACCTTTTTAGGGTAAGATATTAATTCAATTTCAAGGCTGTATGTCGAAGCCGGCTGGAGACCGGGGATCTCGAAATGACCATCAAAATCAGTATAAACAGAAACTTCCAGGCCTTTAACCATGACTTTCACGCCTGCCAGTTGTTCTCCCGTGGAACTATCGACGATACACCCTGATATGACGCGTGAACCTTTTTCTTCCTTAAGGGGAGCTTTTGTTGTTACATTGACCTGGATTCCAAAAAGAACGGAAAGAATAAGTACTGGAATGTTCATGGCATCATATTTTGTTCAAAGATATTGTGTCTACATTAAGTATACATGAAGTTGATTTAAGGTTAACCTTAATTTTATTTTAATTTAATCTTACATAATAAGGATATTGTTAATATTGTCCGGATAATAAAGGCAGGTATTGAGTGGATTACATACTGCTATGATCCTTCACATGCACATCATCTGAAACGATAAATTAGAAAACTTCAGACTAACCTTAAGTTTAACTGATGAACAAAATTCTAACTATGATCATGCCGGTTACATTCCTGGCAGGTATTTTCAGCGTGAGCAGCGCGCAAAAAGCCGATAGTGGTGAAATTCTGAAAGTTTACAGTAATTTCCACTATGGTCTTATCGAAGATGATCACCCCACGGCTTTCGAGGTCACCAGGGTATACCTGGGCTACAAGCATGATCTGTCTGATCATTTCAGTGCCGAGGCAAAACTCGACATCGGGAGCCCTGAGGACCTGTCGCAATACTCGCTAATCAGGCGGTACGCCTATTTCAAAACCGCAGCCCTTACCTACAAAGACAAGAATCTGACAGCGTGGTTCGGTCTTTTTGATATGCGCGAATTCAAAGTCCAGGAAAATTTCTGGGGTTACCGGTACATTTATAAGTCGTACCAGGATGCCTATAAATTTGGTCCCAGTGCCGATATAGGTACCGGCGTACACTACCGGTTTAACGATTTCATTGAAGCTGACCTGGTGGTTTCCAACGGGGAAGGTTACAAGAATCTACAGACCGACAACAGTTACAAAACAGGGGCCGGCGTTACCCTTCACCCCCTGACGGATATGACTTTCAGGCTGTATTACGATTTCAACCACAAGGATATCACACAGTATACCTATGCATTTTTTGCCGGGTATGATGCAGCGAAATACAGGATAGGCGCGGAATATAACCTGCAGCAGAATTTTGCTTTCGTCAACAAACATAATCTGTACGGTTATTCTTTTTACGGTACGTACACAATTACTGATAAATGGGAGATCTTCGGACGGTACGACTGGTTGCATTCCAGCCTCACATCGGCCGAGAATATCCCATGGCACCTCAACAACGACGGTAGTGCCATCATTTCGGGTGTTCAGTACGCTCCCGTAAACCAGGTGCGGTTCTCGCTTAATTACCAGGACTGGTATTCTTACGCAAAAAATGGCACCGACGAGTCATATATCTATGTCAATCTTGAGTTTAAACTGTAACGAAAAGTCCGATGAAAAAACATATTCTGTTTACAGGTCTCATTATGATCTTCCTGATGTTTTCCTGCCGGAAAGGTGATTATTATCTCGACAATATAAGCGTTGTGCACGACTTGGGAGGAGGGACGGGAACGGTTACCTGGACCAAAGACCAGTCGTATGTCCTGGATGGTTTTGTATTTGTCAACGATGGGCAGGTGCTCACCATTGAAGCCGGTACGGTAATCAGGGCAAAGACAGGCCAGGGCAGTCACGCCAGCGCCTTAATTGTAGCCCGCGGGGGCAAGATCATTGCATCCGGAACGGCCGAAGAGCCTATTATTTTCACTGTGGAAGGGGATGATCTTAAAGGATCAGTCCCCTTGAAAAGCAGAGGGTTATGGGGCGGCTTGATTATACTGGGAAATGCTCCTGTCAACACTTCCTCGGGAGAAGCTTCCATAGAGGGGATACCTATCAGCGAGCCTAGGGGTATTTATGGCGGTTACGATGCCGACGACAATTCGGGGATCCTGGAATATGTATCGGTCCGCCACGGTGGTACAAACATTGGCGAGGGAAATGAGATCAACGGGCTTACCCTGGGAGGCGTCGGAAGGAAAACCACTATCGACCACATCGAAGTGATTGCAAATGCCGATGACGGTGTGGAATTTTTCGGCGGCACGGTCGACTGCCGCAACATGGCTGTGGCGTTTTGTGGCGACGACGCCTTTGATTTCGACCAGGGATATTCGGGAAAATGCCAGTTCCTGCTGGGCATTCTCGATGAAGACCTGAGTGACCATGCCGCTGAACATAACGGCGGGGTTCCGGGCAGTATGGGAAAGGGCCTCTCAAAACCGGAGATCTATAATGCGACTTATATAGGCGGCGGACAGGAAAACCCGTCCTGGCTGATCTCGTTCGACACCAACAGTGGCGGTATTTACAGGAATTCCATTTTCCTCAACAGTCGCAAGGGAATTGGGATAGAAGACACCGGCGGGGGAAGCAGTTTTACCCGGCTCGGTGAAGGTGATCTTGAAATAAGCCACAATGTATTCTACGATGTAGCAGGCAACAAGGCTGACAGCATCATTGCTCTCTTCGGAAGGGTTACACCTGCCGACAGTTCGTTTATCGTTTCATATTTCGCGGCTGATGCAAATAGTATTGATGACGACGGTCTTGTTTATGATACCATTCCATACGACCTGCTGCCCGTGACAACAGCCTTCACCAGCATGGCCGAATACAGCTCAGACTGGTATGAGAAGGTGACATACAAAGGTGCATTCGGTTCGAATAACTGGTTACAGGGCTGGTCGGTACTTCAGGAAACCGGACAGGTTAAATAGAATCTGTCCATAAAGTCCAGACACTAAATAGAACAGACGGGCCTAACGGTGTTCAGGCCTGAGCAGGTCAAACACTGTTTTTACCGGCGTAAAGGTGGACAATGGCATGTCGAGGAAATAGGTAATCCAGCCAGCCATCGATCCGTTCCATAAGCCGGGAAGTTCAAGTGCCTTAATGTCTTTACCGTTAATCGATTTTTTGGTTATGAAACCCAGGTCAGGATCTCTGAATGCGAACAGGTCGAATGGCTTCCCCTTATGGTCATTGATATAACAGACCATATCAACGGGGTTGAAATGCGTCGAACTTCTGATAATTTCGTCCTGTTGATAATCGCCGGTATCAACCTGTGAACGTTCAACAATCTGCCGGCTCACGTTCCCGGATTTATCACTAACCCAGAAGGGACCGCCTCCGGGTTCACCCACATTTTCTACCATTCCGCATACACGAACGGGACGGTTGAGGAAATCATACGCCTTGCTATTAAAGGCATCATTGGTCATGTTCCCGAGTGCTGCAGCTTCCTGGTCTGATATCTGCCGGATAAAGTCTGTGACGTCAGATCTCAGCCCGTCACCTCTCTCACCCTGCTCCAGCCGGTCAAGGAGAGCATGGGAAGTCTTAACCCGGTCGAGCAGAAAGCCGCCCAGGAGTTTTTTATAGCGCACTTTAAAAAGCCGCGATTCTTCAGGTGCTATATTATCGATATTCCCGATGAAAACCATGGCACTGTCAACCTTTGCCAGATTGCCCAAAAGGGCACCATGCCCTCCGGGACGAAAGACCAGCTGTCCGTCATTGTTACGGTATGGCTCGTTATTAAGATCAACGGCAATGGTATTGGTATCCGACTGCTGCTCAGAAAATTCCACATTAATGCGTGTCCCCCGGTCTTCTGCATAGACATCCGACAACTCAGCAGCAAGCTGCTCAAATGACTGTCGATATTCCGGAGAGATGGTGAAGTGCAGACGGACCTCCTCATCTTCGTCTGAAAGGTAATCCATCGTTTCAGCGAAGTGTTCTTCGAAAGCTGTTCGTGAAAGCTGCCCATATGCGTGGAATTTTAGCAGCGCCTTCGGCAGGTTCCCGTAATTGAGGCCTTCTTCAAAGAGCAACAATTCAAGGATAGCGTGGTATTTCTTCTCCTTTATCATCAGATCGAAGTCGAGATGTTTCCCCCGGGCTTTTTCCTTCAGGTCGAAATAGAACGGATATTCTTCGAGATCATCAAAAAATGATCTGACAAGTGGATGACCTTCAAGATAAAGACCGGCCTTTTCTTCGTTATGCCTGAGGTAGGCTTCGGCTTCGAAGAGATCTTTGAACATTCTTGAAGCAGCACCCGAGGCAGGAATAAATTTTAGTGGCCGGCAACCGGTTTTCAGGGCTTCATAGGAATTAACCAGCTTTTCTTCGTTTTCATCATCAACCACCTCGATACCATCGCCGACAAGGGCCGGACGAACCAGCCTGATGTTCGGAATGCCTTCCCGGAAATAGTCCAGCTGCCTTTCAATATCTGCCACTTTCATTCCATTATTCTCAATCTGTTTGATATCCTTATCAGTAAACATGTGGTGTGTATTTTTAAGTGAACACAAGGAAAGAGATAATGTTCTATACCGTTGACCCGGCAAGATATTTTGCGGCGTTTTCTTTGCCGGCAAGGAAGGCGCGAATGTTCAATTGAACGATTTCGTCACCTTTACGGCTGAAGACGGCCCGTATCCCGCTGGTAAGTTTTTCCTCCGGGATGCCGATATATTTGCTGGCAGCGCCAAGGATAACCATGTTGGACGAGCGCACCGAACCAGCTTCACGCGCTATTTCATCTGCGTCGATAATGATATGGTTGCCGGTCTTTTTCACCTCATCCACCACAGCTTCGGCATCGGGATAGTCGGGAATATTCACGAAGGGTGTTGAATTGGTAACCAGCCAGCCATCGGGTGAGAGAAAGGGCAGGTACCTGAGCGATTCCATCGGTTCGACCGAAATAATAAGATCGGCAGAACCCAGGGGAATAAGATCGGAAGAAATTTCCCGGTCCGATAGTCGAAGGTGGGACTGGACAGCCCCTCCCCTTTGGCTCATGCCGTGAACTTCAGCCTGCTTAAGCTGCAGGCCGTTCTCGACGGCAGCTAATCCGATGGCAGCAGCGATAGACAGGATGCCCTGTCCGCCAACGCCTGAAAGTATGATGTCTGATTTCACTATATCTTGAATTTAATGGTGTTCACTATTGTTTCAAAGGCAAACTGGTCAGTGTTCTGCCTTTGCCATTTTCCTTTTCCTGGCTGCCGTTTGTATACACTCACGCTGAGCAATGATGACCGATACACCCTGGTATTCGAGCTCCCGGGCCATGATATCCACGTTCTCCTGATGGTTCTTTTTCAGGGGAATAAGCGTTAACACGTGATCGGGATCGACACCAATGCCCGTGCATATTTTTTCAAGCCGTCCTGTAGCTGCCGAGGTCTGTCCTCCTGTCATGCCGGTGGTTGAATTATCCGATATGATGACTGTTACGGGTGAATTCGCGATAACGGCATCGAGCAGTCCCGTAATTCCAGAATGAGTAAAGGTGGAATCGCCGATAACAGCTACCGCGGGAACCAGTCCTGCGTCGGCAGCGCCTTTGGCCATGGTCACTGAAGCTCCCATGTCAACACATGAGTTAATCGAATTATATGGCGGAAGTGCACCCAGGGTATAACAGCCGATATCGGAGAACACCCGTCCTTTGCCATATTGTTCCATGGCTTCGTTCATGGCAAGATAGACGTCGGCATGGCTGCAGCCTTTGCATAATGCGGGCGGCCGGTTAGCAACCAGCTCCGGCACATCGGCCCCGTAGGCCTCCTTTTTACCCAGAGCTTTGGCCACCACGTTCGGATTAAGTTCACCAACACGCGGCAGGTGGCCGTCGAGCCGGCCGTTCACGATAAACGGGGCATTGAAAAAGCCCCTGAGCATTTCTTCAACGAATGGATAACCTTCTTCAATAACCATCATTTTTTCGACAGAATCGGCCAGTTTCCTGATTTTTTTCTCAGGCAGCGGATACTGTGTAATTTTGAGAACGGGGTAATCTAAGCCGTAACGCCGGGCATTTTCCATGTAATAGTTATAGCCAAGGCCGCAGGCAACGATGCCCAGTGAATGGTCCCGGCCTTCGGTTAGACGGTTATACCCGCTGTCTTCGGAAGCTTCGGCAAACGAACCCTGCGTATTCAGCAACTGATTGTACCTCACCCTTGCGATAGCCGGAAGAAGAATAAACTGCTTCAGATCATTTGGTAGTTTCAGCTCGTTTTGCGGCCGCTTTTCCATCGTCACGATCCCGGCTCTTGAATGTGCCAGCCTGGTGGTTATCCTCAGCATGACAGGTACTTTAAACTTTTCCGACAGCTCAAAGGCGTAAAACACCATTTCGTAGGCCTCCTGCTGATTGGATGGCTCCAGCACCGGGATATGGGCAAATTTCCCGTAAAATCTTGAATCCTGTTCATTTTGTGACGAATGCATGGAAGGGTCGTCGGCAACCGTTACAATGAGGCCGCCGTTGATACCGGTTATGGCTGTATTCATAAAGGGGTCGGCAGCTACATTAAGTCC
Organism: Bacteroidales bacterium; assembly: GCA_035638735.1. Classification (GTDB taxonomy): domain Bacteria; phylum Bacteroidota; class Bacteroidia; order Bacteroidales; genus DASQZK01. Next base: position 226 of record DASQZK010000750.1, on the reverse strand, counting down.
CACGTGTTTCATACATACCATGGCCCGCTTACCGGCATAAGCCATTCCAAGTGCCGATTCCATGGCTGTTTTTTCATTGGCCGACCACTCGCTATGCACCCCGCTTTCACGTGCTTCTTTTGAAGCCTGGACATATTCCGTTATCTCGGTAGAAGGAGTACCCGGGTAGGCATATATACCACTAAGCCCGGCATCGATGGCGCCTTGAGCAATGGCTTCATCCCCT
>DASQZK010000749.1:0-2729 GCA_035638735.1 Bacteroidales bacterium | reverse complement strand
CTGCAAAATCCGGCACCAGATTACCTCATTGGTATTTCGTCTTACCTGACGGTGAAGAATTTCGACTTCTCCTTCGCAGGAAGAGCTAACCTGAAAAATTTCGTATATAATAACAACGAGTCAAATAATGCCCTCTACCAGGGCTTATATAATCAGTCGGGATATACGGCCAACATCCTCAAGGCTGTAACGAGGACCAATTTCCGGACAGCGCAATACTGGTCAGACTTTTACCTGGAAGATGGTTCATTCTTCAGGATGGATTACATCACCCTGGGTTACAATATAAATAACCTTGTTTCCGGCAAACTGAAGGCAAGGGTCAACCTGACTGTCAGGAATGCCTTTGAAATAACAAATTACAACGGCCTTGATCCGGAAGTCCTGGACGGAATAGATAATAACATCTATCCCAGGCCAAGGACTTATCTCCTGGGGTTAAATCTCACTTTCTAACTAAAATCCAATGTTTACCATGAAAAAGATCATAACAACTTTCATATTTATTCCGGTCCTGGCTCTGATCTTATCGTCTTGTGTCAAGGATCTGAATGTGGAACCTATTGACCCGAGCAAGTTAACGCCTAATGTGGCTTTTAAGGATTCAACCGGATACATCGAGGCATTGGCTAAAATTTATGCCAGCTATGCCATCAGTGGCCAGACTGGTGCAGGAGGCGGTGACCCCGACATTGCAGGGATCGACGAAAACTTCGGTAATTACCTGCGTCAGCTCTGGGGTTTGCAGGAGCTGCCAACAGACGAAGCCATCATGGCCTGGGATGACGCAACCATTAAAAACTTCCATTGGCAAACCTGGGCACCAAACGATGTCTTCATCGCAGCGCTCTATTCAAGGATTTTTTATTCCGTAGCGATAGCCAATGAGTTTATAAGGCAGGCTAATGCAGCCAGTGATCCGACCGGCAGCATTGCCAGGATGAAGGCTGAAGCCAGGTTCCTCAGGGCTTTCTCTTATTTCCATGCTATCGATATGTTTGGTAATGTGCCGTTTGTAACCGAAGATGACAAACCAGGTAAATTTCTTCCCAAACAAATCAACCGGGCCGACCTGTTCGACTATATAGAATCGGAGCTGATTGCCATTGAACCGGATCTCGGTCCTCCAAATTGGGAGTATGGCCGTGCCGACCAGGCTGCCGACTGGATGTTGCTGGCCGAGTTATACCTTAATGCTGAAGTTTACACAGGTACACCAAGGTATGGTGATGCTATCGCACAGACAGAAAAAGTATTCAACGCAGGATACTCTCTCGACCCGGTCTATCAAAATGTCTTCAGGGCTGACAATAACAACAGTCCGGAAATGATTTTCCCCATTTGCTTCGACGGACAGAATACTCAGCAGTATGGAGGTATGACCTTCGTCATTCATGCATCCATCGGTGGCAATATGCCACTTAACGGTATCGATGGCGGCTGGGGAGGCATCAGGACAATCAAGGATTTTGTGACCGGCTTATTCGGTGTACAACAATCAGATTTCAGCACTTCCGATCCGCAATTTACTGCTATTGCAGACAAGAGAGGTATGTTTTTTTTCGACCCGGATACATGGGAATGGGATATTAGCAATGTAGGTACCTTCACCCAGGGTATAGGGGTAACCAAGTTCAAAAATATATCATCTGACGGCGGACCCGCACCTGACGTACATCCGGCCTTTGTGAGCACCGACTTCCCGGTTTTCCGATTGGGTGAAGCATACCTGATCTATGCCGAGAGCGTACTTCGTGGTGGCGGAGGTGACCGTGCCACTGCTCTCGGCTACATCAACGACCTTAGGGAAAGGGCTTATGGTGACGCCTCGGGTGATATCAGTGATGCAAACCTGACACTCGATTTCATTCTTGCCGAAAGAGGCCGTGAGTTATACTGGGAATGTAAACGGAGAACCGACCTTATCCGCTTTGACAAATTAACCGGTAACAGCTACTTATGGGAATGGAAAGGTAATGTTCAGGCGGGCACCGCGACCGACTCATACAGGAAGCTGTATCCTATTCCGAATAACGACCTTACTGCCAATCCAAACCTGATCCAGAATGATGGCTATCCTAATTAATGCAATCGTTCCGGGTTGCTTCACTCATCCCGGTTATGTATAAGAATTAAGGAAAAACTTAAACACTACTAAAATGAGAAACGTAACAATAATAGTCCTTTCGCTCTTGTTTCTTCCGGCCTTTTTCGGATGCCAGAAGGATGAGTCGAAAACGATGCTGAATGATAATATTGCTCCCAATGAGTTGCAGGCCCTTTCAGCCTCGGAATATACACTTGCACTCGAAAATAAAGATCAGACATTCGAAAGCTTTGAATGGACAAAGCCTGATTTTGGTTTCCAGGCAGCCATAACCTATACCCTGCAGGCAGATGTAGCCGATTCTGGTTTCAACAATCCATTGGAGTTAGTTCAAACCGATAATCTCACTGTTGCCTCTGTTACACAGGGCACATTTAATCAGAAAATGCTGGACGCTGGTTACGAGCCGGATGTTGCCTACGACATGGATTTCAGGGTGTCATCAGTCGTAAACCCGAATGTCGACCCGGTTTATTCAACGGTACAAACAGCAACGGTTACACCTTATGCCACCACTTTCCCACCCATTTATATGATTGGAGATGCTGTGGGCGGCTGGGACACTAACCTTGCCGTTGCCATGCATAGTACAGCACCCAATGTTTACACAACGATCAATGAA
>DASQZK010000748.1:0-2312 GCA_035638735.1 Bacteroidales bacterium | reverse complement strand
CAAGTCGGCCAAATTCGGACACCATGCCCAGATCATCACCGCCGGCCGTGCTATTAACGATAATATGGGCGCCTATGTGGCCAAGCAACTGGTTCAAAAACTGATCTACCTGAATAAAAACCCGAAACAATCCAGGGTCCTTATCATGGGTATTACCTTCAAGGAAAATGTGAGCGATATCAGAAATTCCAAAGTGGTTGACGTCGTCCATGAGCTGAATGACTTCGGTTTGAACGTCGACGTTGTCGACCCTCATGCTGATCCGCAGGGGGTAAAGGACGAATACGGGCTCGACCTGTCCCCGACAATTAACCCGGGCTACGATGCCATCGTTATCGCTGTGGGCCATGACGAATATAAAAATCTGAACGAACGGTATTTTATGGAGATCACCCGCGACGATGCCGTACTTGTTGACCTGAAAGGCATCTTCAGAAACCAGATCAGCAAGATGATCTACTGGAGCCTTTAATCTTCTTCCGTATTTGGAGGAAAAGACCGACAGGGCAAACGGCTGACAGCCCTGGCGATTCACGAACCAAAAAAAAGCAACTGACGATGAATACGTTAATACTCGTAACGGGCGGAACCGGCTACATCGGTTCACATACTGTGGTTGAACTGATTGAAGCCGGCTATGATGTCCTCATCGCTGATAATCTCTCCAATTCGCAGGTAGACGTCATTGACCGTATTGAGAAAATAACAGGGAAAAGACCCTTGTTTGAAGAGATCGATCTTACCGATACAGCGAAAGTAAACACCCTTTTCGACACCTATCCTGAAATAGCAGCTATCATTCATTTTGCTGCCTACAAAGCCGTCGGTGAATCGGTCAGCTTCCCGTTGAAATACTATTTCAACAATACCACCTCGCTGATCAACCTGCTGGAAAATATGATCAGGCGATCCATCGCGCCGTTTGTATTCAGTTCTTCCTGTACTGTATACGGTGAGCCCGACACGCTGCCGGTAACGGAGCAGGCTCCCATTAAGAAGGCCAACTCACCTTATGGCAACACCAAGCAGATATCGGAAGAAATACTCCGGGATACCATGCAGGTGCACGACTTCATGAAGATCATCGCTCTCAGGTATTTCAACCCCATAGGGGCACATCCTTCAGCACTCATCGGCGAGCTTCCACTGGGTGTGCCAAATAACCTCGTGCCATTCATCACCCAGATGGCTTATGGCCTCCGGAAAGAACTCAGGGTGTTTGGCGACGATTACAACACCCCCGACGGTTCTGCTATCCGTGATTATATAAATGTAGTCGATCTGGCCAGTGCTCACGTAATAGCCATTGAACGTCTTCTGAAAAATAATAACAAAAAACGTTTCGAAGTCTTTAACCTCGGTACCGGCCATGGAAACTCCGTGTTCGAAGTGATAAAAGCCTTTGAGAACGCAACCGGCCAATCAGTTAATTATACCGTGGCTCCACGCAGAGCCGGCGATGTGGAACAGGTCTATGCCGACACCACGTTTGCCAATTCGGAACTCGGATGGAAAGCGGAGACGGGTCTCGAAGAAACGCTCCTCTCGGCCTGGAACTGGGAAAAGTATTACCGGGAAGAGTTGGACAAGTAGCTCATTGGTAGCCGGGACCAGGAATTCCCGGTCACAAATTTTGTCTTTTATATACTGATAACGCCTCTTAGACGTTAGAATAAATTGAAACAACACATTTATGAAAAACATACTTATCACCGGGGGAGCCGGATTCATCGGATCGCATGTTGTAAGGCTGTTTGTTACGAAATACCCGGAATACCAGGTTTTCAACCTCGACAAGCTGACCTATGCCGGGAACCTTGAAAATCTCAGGGACATTGAAAATGAAGCCAATTACAGCTTTATTAAAGGCGACATCGTCGATGCTGCTTTTATCACAGATCTTTTCAGCCGGCACAACTTCGACGGAGTTGTTCACCTGGCGGCCGAATCGCACGTCGACCGTTCAATATCCAGTCCCATGGAATTCATACACACCAACCTGGTAGGTACGGCAAATCTTCTGAATGCCGCCCGCACAGCATGGGACGGCCGCTACGACCATAAACGGTTCTATCATATCTCCACCGATGAAGTGTATGGCAGTCTTGGCAGCGAAGGATTCTTCACGGAAGAAACCGCCTACGACCCCCGCAGTCCCTATTCGGCTTCGAAGGCCGGCTCCGATCATTTGGTAAGGGCTTATTACAACACGTTTCAACTGCCTGCAGTAATATCCAACTGCAGCAATAATTACGGTCCTAACCAGTTCCCCGAAAAACTCATCCCCCTGGCTATCAACAACATCAAAAATA
>DASQZK010000747.1:0-3767 GCA_035638735.1 Bacteroidales bacterium | reverse complement strand
CGACCTGTCAAAAATGTCTATGGAAGCGACTACGCCATTGTTAAAGGCTGTTTTCTCCTGATCGGTTAGTCTTTTACTATCAATTTTATATGTGGCAATGCAGGTGAACGTGTCAACAGCCAGGGTTGATTCGAAGGCAGGATAATCCTGAAAATGTATTTCGGCCCTGACAGGCTTATAGCCTTTCCTGAATATTTCACGGGTATCAATAACGATACCTGTACTTCCTTTGTCTAAATTGAATGAAGCTTTTGGGGCTGTATCAACTGGCTTTACATTGTCTTTTTTACAGCTCCCGTACAGGATGGACGTAAAAAGCACCATTAAAAGAAAGACGTTTGTTTTTTGTTTTTTAGTTGGGGTTTTCATGACTCTGATTTTTCGGCGTATGTTTGTATTAATACAAGTTACGCTTTGCCAGAGCTGATTGAAAGGGATTATTTAGAATGAATCTTTACAAGAATAAATCTCTTCTTTTCAAAACAGGGGGAAATGCCCCATATAATCAAGAGCCAAAATTATTTTCGGAGTATCGTATACGAAATTACAGGACTGAGTTCGCGATGACGGGAAGCCATAATTATGACAGCCGGACCATAGAAGGAGACAGGTTATTGCGAACAGGATTTATTAAAAGTACGTCGTGGATCTTATTTTGCTAACATGTCAAGGTACTTCCCTTCAATGTTGCGGTTATCCGTACCACTAAGGCCAAAGATCCAGTTATCCTTCCACAATATGTCTATGGGGCCGTTATACGGATCTTTGATCAGCAGTTTTCCCTGCGATAATTTATCGGTGGGTTGTTTGGTGAACTCAAGGTATTGCCTGAGGATCTGTTCGCATGCAGCGGCATTCATTTCTTTAATGATAAACAGGCTGAAGGTATTATCTCCCGATTTGTAAGAAGCTTTGTATACCGAGTTCAGGAATGCATGTCCCATAAAACTTTGGGAGATAAATGCATCGCGGTGTGGCAGGTGGCCTTCCTCGGGAAACATAGACAGGATATGCGGCAGGGCAGGCTTGGGATTGATGTTGTGCGAAAGCTGCCTGGCTATATCTTCCATCGTACTGACAACTTTATTTTTTTCCGAGCTTGCGTAGATCTTCACGTAGTACCTACCATTAAGAAAATTCAATACCGATCCCTGCTGGTAGCCTTTTTCGCCGATGTCTATGAAGTTCAGGTCGGGGGACCGTTCCTGGCTGTAGATACCGAATCCGTGGGCAACGTCCTTGTGCTGGTAAATTTCGACGCGGATATTCTGTTTCCCGTTGGTGTATTCTGCGATATGCAAATCGACAAATCCCTGGAGCAGATAGGCGTCGGCAGCCCCATCGATATAATCCCACAGATCATCGGGTGTATAAACGGAATAGTTGAGTGATTTTTCCCAGCCTTTTTCATCGGGAAACAGATTGTACACGTCGGTCGCCCGGATGTCCAGGGATAGAAACAAGCCTGAAGTCAGGACGATAAGAAGTACGATTGGTTTCTTCATAGATATGTCGTTGTTCGTGCCTGTTTAAGGCATGAGGGTCTTTAATAACGGGGTAATTATCTGCGGCGATCAGGCCAGGAACTCGCCAGGAACGTCCCGTAGCCTGGCCACGTCGTTGATTCGTTCTGCCACATTGAAGCCGCGGCTGCATGTAACAGTACATTCATCGCAGTCGTCGCAGGGCGATGCGTTTGCTAAACCGGAGGCCATCACAACTTCGCGTGCTTTGGCCGATTCGCGGTAACCATAGGTATACATATATGCACGAACGAGGTCGGAAACCGGCAGTCCTTTTTTGCAGGCCGGGATGCATTCTTCACAACCTGTGCAGAACAAGCTTGCCGAGGGATCTTCAATTTTCAGGTCTTTCCACTCATTGCCTGTGAGGCTGAGGTCTTCCATGACCGAAAACGATTCGTCGAGCTGGTCGAAGCTGGTATACCCGGGAATGGCCGTGGTAATGTTCTCGTTCATTAAGGCCCATTTAAGAGCAGCTTTCGTGTTGACACGCTGTGTTCTCTCCTTGTCGAAGAAGCCGCCCGCCATGGTTTTCATGGCAATAATGCCTACGCCGGCTTTTCCTGCCTTTTCAAGGGCAGCGTGCAACTCTGCTGAATCATTATGCTGGAAATTATAAGAGGAGAGGACAACATCGTAAAACTTACTGTCGGCAGCGGCATCGAGGACTTCCGCCATGTTACGGTGCGTGGAAACACCCACGAAGCGGGCCTTACCCTGTTTTTTGATCTTCCTGAGGCATCTTTTTACCGGCTCATGCATCAGGGCTTCTCTCGATGACATGCCGTGGAGGTAGAGAAAATCGACATGATCGGTCTGCAGGCGTTCCAGGCTGGTGTCGAGTTTCTCCATGAAACTTTTATCGTCGAAATCTTCGGTAAATGTGCCGGTTTTCCTGTCAATGCCATTTACAGGTATTTTGGTGCTGATTATATAAGAATCGCGCGGATAATCTTTCAGCAGTTTACCCAGCATAGTCTCATTCCTGCCTTCCTGATAGCCGTGCGCCGTGTCGAGATGTAAAACCCCTTTTTCGAGGGCCGCTTTTACCAGGGCCGGGTTGTCGGCCCGCATGACACCCATGCTTACCACCGGTAGCTTAATCCCCGTTTTTCCAAGCGTACGGTAAACGATCTTTTTATCAGAGGAGAGACCGGTTGTGCTGTTTGTGGCAGCTATCGTGGTTTTCGAGGCAATAACAGCCCCGGCAGCACTCATTATTCCTGCCTTCAGGAAGTGTCGGCGATTCTGCGCATTTCCGTTTTTCATATATCGATGGTTTTAGTGTCGTATATTGTTGTTGCAATTTAGTAATAAATTTGAAGAGAGGAAAGAGGGGGGAGGGAAGGAGTCGGGAATTGGTAATCCCGCTTCGCCAGGGCTGCGCGAGACGCGGTCGGTAATCGGTGATCCCGTTTTTAATTAATCTACCAATCTTTACCATTAATTTCGAATGCCCGTGCTATGGCTTGTACAACCCGATTTCTCCCGACACTGCCGTGCCTCCGCTGGTAAAAAGGCTGATTTTATTATAAGGCTGATGCGGGAAACAAAGAGTGGTCATTACGCTTTCGCCATCGTTGATAAATACTTCAACGGAACACCGGTCCGTAACGAGGAAAATGTTTGTTTTTCGTCCTGCCATCGAAGGGACAGGGGCATTGGAAATACCGTTAAAAGCCGGGCTGAAATCGGTGATACCCGACGATGACCTGTCGATGGCCAGGATATGGGAGGACGTAGCAACCGAGATGACAAGTTTTTCATCCTGCTGATTCGACAGCCGGATGTGCAGGGAATCACAATTTGAAAGATCAGGGTCAAGTTGGAGGGCAAAGGATTTGGATTCTTCTTCAGGAATAACAATGTCGAGTTTGCCGGTATCGAGAATTTTATCTTTAATGGTCTGGAGTGGTTCCAGGATATTGCGAAATTCTTTAACGGGGAACGATTTCAGTAGATATTCACCATGGTTGTTTACAAGGCTCAACTCACGAGGCAAGGTCATAATCCCCCGCCACGGATCGGTAGGAACTTTATTGGCGTAAGCCCAGTTGCTCATCCACCCGAGGAATATTTTTCGTTTGCCGGTATTCGACCAGGTGACCCCTGCATAATCATCGGGACCGTAGTCGACCCATTTCGTCTTTCGGGTGTCAGGAACAAAGCGTTTACCGTCGAAGTCGCCGGTAAAATATTGTGTAGCCGAACCGCCATTGGGTCCGCCGGGGTTTACGCTGACCA
>DASQZK010000746.1:0-6596 GCA_035638735.1 Bacteroidales bacterium | reverse complement strand
TCCGGTAGAACTTCAATTTACCTTCAAAGCTGAATAGAAATGGAATCAATAATGCGCCGATATTTATGACCAGGTAGGTAAACATCGGTTTAGTATTTTCCTCTTTCTGCCACACCCTGTTTCCTGAAATACTTCCAGGGTATCATCATGATGAAACCGTAATTCTTTTTCCCGGCATGGTGATCATTATGGGCTTTGACAATGGCCCTGAAATACCAGTTATCGATCTGATCCAGTATTTTGAGACGACGGTGTACCAATACATCATGGAGCGTGAAATAAGCCAGGCCGTACAATGCAATGCCTATCCCAATCCAAAAGCCCGGACCCATCTCCCGTACACCGGTGAAAATCAAAACAATACTTGGTACTGCAAAGATAAGGGCAAACAAATCGTTCCATTCAATCGCTTTATGTTCCCTTGTATGATGATCTTTATGAAGCGACCAAAGGAAGCCGTGCATGACGTACTTATGGGTGAACCACGCCATGAACTCCATGAACATAAAGGCTCCCAGAACCAGCAGTAAAATAATTAATATTTTCATCTCATAACGAATTTACACATTTGATATTGTGGTTTTATACATTAAGTAAGAGTTTAATAAGAGGAAATATTTCCTTGTGTTTGAAATCCGTATTCTCTGTTTTAAAATCTGGTTAGCCGGTGTCTTCCGGATTTTTTTAAACAGATTAAAATAATAGATATACGAGAGATAAACGCCGAACCGGGCTACTGTGGGAAGCATTCGTATGCCTTTTAGTCCTGCTTTAAAGTCCCCTTCGATTTCTGATTCAATAATTCTCTTGTCCTTTTCACTGAACTGAGTAATATCAATACATGGGAAATAGACACGTCCGAGATCGTTAAAATCTGCACGAAGGTCCCTGAGAAAATTGATTTTCTGGTAAGCAGCACCAAGTTTCATAGCATAAGGCCTGAGTTTATGATACAATTCACGGTTACCGTCACAAAAAATCCACAGGCACATCAGGCCTACCACTTCGGCTGAACCAAGCACATATTTATTGAAGGTTTTCCTGTCATAAACCACGTCGTCCAGGTCCATTTCCATACTGGACAGAAAGGTATCGATAAGTTCATAGTCGATACCATAGGTATGCACGGTATGCTGAAAGCTGTTGAGTATCGGGTTCATGCTGATTTTTTCGGACAGTGCCTTTTCCGTCTCCGCCCTGAACCGGGCGAGCAGTGTTTCCCGGTCATAATCGTGAAAAGAGTCCACTATTTCATCTGCCAAACGAACAAAACCATAGACAGCATAAACCGGTTGCCTGATCTTCTTCCCAAGCATACCAATACCCAGGCTGAATGACGTGCTATAATGCCGGGTAAGTTTCCGGCTGATGTCGTACGACACGGAATCATATATACTTTTCATACATCAGCGGTTTAAATATTTATCTACTTCACCAGCCACAACCTGTCCCGATATTATGGTTGGGGGAACCCCAGGTCCGGGTATCGTAAGTTGCCCGGTATAAAACAGGTTTGGCAGTTTCGGATTCCTCATTCCCGGTTTCAGAAATGCGGTTTGAAGAAGGGTGTTGGCCAGTCCGTAAGCATTACCTTTATAGGAATTATATTCCCTGGTAAAATCATTATGAGCAAAGGACTTTTTAAAGCGGACATGTGACCGGATCTCTTGTGAGGTTAGTTTTTCAAGGCGGTCCATTACCAGATTGTAGTAATGATCCCTGGTTTCTTCGGTATCCGAAAGTCCCGGTGCGACCGGGATGAGTACAATCAGATTATCGTGTCCCGGCGGGGCCACCGAAGGATCGGTCTGCGCATTGCTTGAGACATATAATGCAGGCTTTGAGGGCCATCCGGGTTCATCATAAATCTGGGAGGCGTGTTTATCAAAATCTTCATCGAAGAAAAGATTATGATGCGAAAGATTCTTAATTTTTTTGTCTGTCCCGATATAAAACAAGAGGGATGACGGGGCCATAACACGGGAATCCCAATATTTTTCAGTATACCTCCGGTAATGTTCGGGTAGCAGATGTTGTTCAACGTGATGATAATCGGCTGCGCCAACAACGGCATCGGAGTAGTATTCTTCCGCCTCAACCCGCAGTCCCCGGGTTTTATTAGTGCCGATTAGAATTTCCTGAACCGGTGCATTGAAAAAATAGGCCGCCCCCATCTCCTCGCCTATTGTCCTAAAAGCCTGAGCCACCGCGTTCATCCCGCCAACCGGATACCACGTTCCAAGCTTCAGGTCAGCATAATTCATTAGCGTATACAAAGCCGGGGTTTTTGAAGCTGTGGCACCAAGAAATATAACCGGAAATTCGAGAATTTTTCGTAATCGCGGATTCCTGAACCTTTTCCTTACATAAGCTGACACGGAGGTCAGGAAATTCATCCTGCCGAGATTACGCAATACATCCCATCGCAGATACGGCCATACGGTGTCTCCTGACATGTATACAAATTTATTCATGCCCAGCTCGTATTTCAACGCCGCATTTTTTAGAAAACGGTCGAGTTCATAGCTGCTTCCCGTTTCAATTGACTCAAAAAGTTCGTATAATTCATCCTGACCGGCAGGCACATCAATGTAATCATCTTTTCCGAAGTACACCCGGTACCCTGGATCAATGCGTTTTAACTCGTAATAATCGGCTACACTTTTCCCAAAACGGTTAAAAAAAGATTCAAACACATCGGGCATCCAATACCAGGTTGGTCCCAGATCGAAACGGTAACCATTTATTTCCAGTACGCCCGCACGACCACCTGCCGTATCGTTTTTCTCAAATACTTTTACAGCATATCCCTTCTGCGCCAGGATGGCTGCAGCAGATAAGCCGGCAAAACCAGCCCCCACAATATGTACTTCTTTGTTAACCATCCCTGCGTTTATCGATAAATAAATCGTTTTTTTGTTTATAAATCATTGTTGCTGTTAAAACAATAAAACGGCCTGACAATTCAGCCCACCAAAATCTATAATCATTTAAACGACATCTGATACTGTTTTTTTTGTAGGGCCCGTCGTATTAACATTCATACGCTAATTTTGTTTAACGTTTGTGCTGTTTTTATAAACATTTCTTAACCATGCCATCTTATGTGCAATTTGGACGCAGAAACGACCAGGGCATGAGGTTAAACTGTCCAGCGGATTATAAATATCAGGACGATCAATAGTCTGAAAAACTATTGATTACCCGGATATTAGAAGCCGTTTATAAAAATGGTCATGAAATATCATTTGAGACAGGATATTTTTCTAATTTTGTCATCCCCGAAGAAGCAGATTTAATGAGAGCTGTAATTCAAAGAGTTTCAAAGGCTTCGGTACGGACCATGAGTGGCCATGCCGATGAAATAGGCCATGGATTGGTGGTTTTGGCCGGCATTGAGCCTGCCGACAACGCTGAGGACGTGATGTGGTTATCGGGTAAAATCAGCAGGCTTAGAATATTCGCCGACGATAAGGGCGTGATGAACCGGTCGGTCATAGATGTTGATGGCGAAATCATGATAGTCTCGCAATTTACGTTACATGCCAGCACAAAAAAAGGAAATCGTCCATCATACGTCCGGGCTGCCGAGCCGGCTATTGCCGTACCCTTATACGAGGCATTTTTGCATGAGGTTGAAAAAGAAACCGGGAAAAAACCTAAGCATGGTATTTTCGGCGACCACATGGATATAAGCCTGGTAAACGACGGGCCCGTAACGATCATCATCGACACTAAAGACAAGGAATAATGACCATCAAAGAGGCCCAGGAAAAAGTCGATCATTGGATAAAGACTTATGGCGTCAGGTATTTCGACGAGTTAACAAACATGGCGATACTAACGGAAGAAGTTGGTGAAGTGGCCAGGGTCATGGCCAGGACTTATGGTGAGCAGTCGGTACGCGAAGATCAGCCCAGCATGAAACTCGACGATGAGCTGGCTGATGTTTTGTTTGTTTTACTATGCATCGCCAACCAGACGGGCATCGACCTCACCATGGCTCTGGAGCGTAACCTTGAAAAAAAAACAGGTCGTGATGCACGGCGGCACCTGGACAATGACAAACTTCGTAAGTAGAGTATAACGAAAACAACCTAAGATATAATCAAAATGATAAAACTCGAAGAAAAATATGATCTCACCATTAACCATGACGAGATCATCGAGAAAACCGAAAAAATTGTGGCCCGTTCAGTACAGGTAAAGGACAGGGAGATCATGAAACATATATTCAGCCTCATCGATCTGACGACCCTTGATGTTACCGATACCGACGAAAAAGTGATGAACTACGTCAGGAAAGTCAATCAGCTGCCAGCTAAGTTCCCGGAACTTCCAAATGTGGCCGCCATTTGTGTATACCCTTGTTTTGTTCCTCTCATCAAGTCGAACCTTGATGCAAAAAATGTAAAGATCGCCTCGGTTGCCGGGTCATTTCCCTCGTCCCAGACATTCACTGACATTAAACTTAAGGAGGTTGAACGCGTCCTTGAAGAAGGTGCTGACGAGGTCGATATCGTGATGCCGGTAGGAAAATTCCTCGAAAAGAAATTTGACTATGTATTTGAAGAAATCCAAAAGATCAAAAAAGTAACGGGTAAATCCCATCTCAAAGTTATTCTTGAGACCGGCTCACTGGAAGATCTCAACATGGTACGTCATGCCTCCCTGCTATGCCTGGAAGCCGGTGCCGACTTCATCAAGACCTCAACAGGAAAAACAGCCACAGGAGCAACGCCCGAAGCTGTGTACGTGATGTGCGAAGCCATAAAAGATTTTGCCAGGGTAACAGGTAAGACACCGGGTATCAAACCCGCCGGTGGTATTTCCGATGCATCCACCGCCATAAGTTACTACCTTATTGTAAACCAGATACTTGGTAACGACTGGGTAAAACCACAACGTTTCAGAATCGGGGCAAGCCGGCTCGCCAATAATCTATTGGGGGAAAAATATTTCTGATTCATCAGATAGCGGTTAATTTTTGTTAATTTTGCTGTCTCATTTCCAACGATATGAAGGCCACACAACAGCTTCTTCATACTATGTCCGACAGCACAATGGTATCAGGCGACACCGTAGCGATATACCAACCTGACAGAGTGTTTAAAAGCGAAACCAGGCCACCGGATACGACCCGTAATAATTATCCCTTTAGCGAAAATATCCACAGGAACCTCACCCCCGACTGGATTCTCTATATCCTGATAGGGGTTCTTGTTGTACTTGCCTGGATAAGGCTTGTTTTCAACAAACATATCATAAACCTGTTCGATTCTGCGTTTAACTACCAGCGAGCTGTAAAGGTTTACGATGATCCCGGCGTTGTAAAAACACGCATATTCCTGGCTTTAAATATCATTTACACTCTTAGTGGCGGGCTATTCCTGTACCTGGCCATGCAGCATTATAATTTGCATCCTGCGGGTCTGACCGGTATTAACCAGTTTTTAGTTGCAGCCGTATTCCTGGCTGCCCTAATGATTGGCAAAGTGATCGTTGTGAAAACAACAGCCCTTATTTTTAACCGGGAGAAATTGTTTAATGCCTATCTTTTTCACAATTTCATCTTCAATAAAATCACGGGGATCGTCATTATTCCGTTTGTTCTGGCTATTGCATATTCGAAAGGACTACCCCGCGATATTTTTATTTATAGCGGCTTTGTCGCTTTGGCCTCGGTAGTTATACTCCGTATTACCCGACTACTTATGTTTATATTTAAGAATGTGGTTTTATTATTTTATTTGATTTTGTACCTTTGTACCCTTGAAATATTACCTATGTTGGTAATTGTTAAGCTAATACTTTCTTTGGCGTAGGTTAAATAAACCATTTAAGTAAGAAGAGTCTATGACTAAAATTAAGAAAATTTTGGTTTCTCAACCAAAGCCTGAGTCTGACAAATCCCCTTATTTCGAATTAGCTGAGGATAACAATCTAAAAATTGATTTCAGACCTTTTATACAGGTCGAAGGCGTTTCGGTTAAGGAGTTCAGAAAATCAAGACTTGATCTACTAGTTCACTCTGCGGTGATTTTCACCAGCAAGCACGCTATTGACAATTTTTTTCGGATGGCTGAAGAAATGCGTCTTACCGTGCCTGATTCCATGAAATATTTTTGCATATCAGAAGCAACCGCTTTCTATCTGCAAAAATATATCGTGTATCGCAAACGAAAAATCTTCTACAGCTGCACTGGAACATTTCCAGACTTACTCGAGCAGATCTTAAAGCACAAAGATGAAAAATTTCTGTTACCTGTTTCTGACGCTCACAAAGAAGAGATCCCGAACCAGTTGAGTAAACACAAGATTAAATTTACACGTGCTGTTTTATACCGTACGGTTAGCAGCGATTTGTCGGATCTTGCCGACGTAAATTATGACATACTTGTGTTCTACAGCCCTTCAGGGATCAAATCATTGCTAAAGAACTTCCCGGATTTCAAGCAGAATGACACCAAAATTGCATCGTTCGGTACCAAAACAGCCAAAGCCGTTACCGATGCCGGTCTCAGACTTGATATCCAGGCCCCGATGCCGGAAGCTCCTTCCATGACAATGGCTCTTGAGCGCTTTATTAAAGAATA
>DASQZK010000745.1:0-5580 GCA_035638735.1 Bacteroidales bacterium | reverse complement strand
CCTGGTCGGCGTTCTATATGTCGGAAGCTGCATGGGCCTTCATCAGTGGCATTCTTTTTTACCTTATGATACTGGGTTATTTCGCATTTGAGTTAGCCAGGAATTTCGTGTTGCGAAAATCATACAAAAATGTTGAAATGCTTCCGGAGGTTAATGAAGACGGACAGATTATGGGCAGGGCACCACGGGACCGCTTCCACTTCAACAAAAAAGGAAAAATGCTGCATCCGGTTGTCCACATGCATGTTTTTAATCCCCGCGGTGAGATTTTCCTGCAATATCGTCCGCCCTATAAAGACGTTCAACCCGACAAATGGGATACCGCGGTAGGCGGCCATGTATCTTTTGGCGAGACCATTGAGGAGGCTTTGAAAAGGGAAACGTTCGAAGAGATTGGTCTCACAGATTATAAACCGGTGTTTTTGGCTAAATACACATGGGAAACCGATGTTGAAAAAGAGTTGGTTTATATGTTTATGACCGTCACCGGTTCAATGCCAGTCATTAACCCGGGTGAACTGGCCGACGGGAAATTCTGGTCAGCCGATGATGTTATGGCCGGGAAGAAATCAGGCCGTTTCACACCCAACTTCATGCATGAATTTGACATGATGCAGCGGAATAGTGTCATTCGCTAATTCCCTGACCCGGCAGTGTAAATCCTCTGAAAACGCCCTTCTCAAAGCCGCGAAATAGGCGAGGCAGCCTTATTAAACACCACGTGTAACCCTTTTATGCAGAAAACGGCCCAAACCTAAGCCAGGACTTCCCCGGTTTTTCATCTTATCTTCTTTTAACCTCAGGTATCAGGTCCATTTGTTCCTGTTCCAATATGATTTCGCGTTCATTTTATGATTTCTGTCACAAATAATTTGACGAGTGCATTAAAATGTTACGTTAATGGGTGTTGACAAGGAGTAACTATGCATGAACAGTGACATTCAGCGCCTTCATTCCTGTTTTGTCCAAACCAAACACATATTGAAATAAGATAAAGCGTGATTTGTCAAATACAGGGTGTGTGCATTCAACAAAAGGGGGCTTTTAATCATCTATATACGCAGAAGACAGTTGATGAAACTTAATAATTGTGAACACTGAAGCGAGAATTAGAATTAAGGGATATTAGAAACGGAACCGTTTGTAAATGAAAAAATAATATGAAACAGTTTTTAAACAAAATAGAAGACTACAAAGCGCACAACCACAAAAAGATCAGGTCTGTGCTGGATGCAGTCGAGTTTATGGCTGTTCTTGTCTCATTTGTTATTTCGATAAACCTGGCTAAGGAATTTTTTGTTCCCGACCTTCGAATTGATATATATGAGTATTCTTTTTTCGGGTTATTTGTGCTTATATCGTGGTACGTTCTTTCAAGGGTGACGGCCATGGCCAAGTTACCGCGAACACAGCGATACCTTGATCTTGTATTTCAGTTTATAAGGATGAACTTTATTATCCTTGTAGCTCTTTTATTTATTAAAGTTGTTTTCAGGCTTACCTCCATTCCTCTGGTACTCATATTTACCTATGTGACATTAAGCCTGGCGGCAACCTTAATTATCCGGATCATAGCCTTTCACTCACTAAAGGTATACAGGGCTAATGGGTATAATTTACACCATGTCATTATTATTGCCGATTCCTTTTCCGATCCGGTGATAGAAAAGTTGTTACAGCAGAAAGACTGGGGTTTCAATGTAAAAGGGATTATCACTGAATCGAAGCTCATCGTGGCCAAGTACAGTGATCAGATAAAGATATATCCTCATATCAGTGAGTTAAAGGAACTCGTCGACAATACTGTGGTGGATGAAGTTCTGTACAGCCGGAAGAACATTAGCGAGCATGAAATTAAGCGGTTGGTGAAAATATGTGATGAGATCGGTGTCATTTTCCGTCTCCAGTCATCAGTTTCACCTCTTGATCCTTTTGAGATACAGCTAAAAACAGTGAAGAAGTCAACATATCTCACTTTGGTTGATGTTCCTTCAAACAACATTTCAATGATACTGAAAGCCGTTGGTGATTTTTATTTCTCCATTACGGCGGTGATCTTTCTTTTGCCTTTGTTTTTAATCATTGCCATCATGATAAAGCTTGATTCTAAGGGCCCTGTATTTTTCAGTCAGGAGAGGGTGGGTTTAAGAGGCCGCAAATTTAAGCTGTATAAATTCAGGACGATGGTGACCGATGCCGAAAAGTTATTGGCCGGGCTCAAAAACAGGAACGAGATGGATGGTCCGACCTTTAAGATAAAAGATGATCCGCGGATTACGCCCTTAGGTCGCTTTCTCAGGAAAACCGGATTGGACGAATTGCCCCAGTTATATAACGTTGTCAGGGGTGAGATGTCATTGATTGGTCCCAGGCCGCCCCTTGAATCGGAAGTGAAATCGTATGAGCGCTGGCAGCTCAGAAGGTTGTCGGTAAAACCGGGCATCACTTGTACCTGGCAGATCATTCCAAACAGGAATGATGTCAAATTCGAAAAATGGATGAAAATGGACCTTAATTATATAGATAACTGGTCTCTCACAAGAGATATCCGCCTGTTTTTTGAAACGATGCTCACATTCTTCAACGCAGGTGGACGGTGATCGGTATAAACATTCGTTTTCTTACAGTGTTATCTTACCATACTTTATCTAAAAATCTCCGTCATATTTTATGCTTTATTTGCTGTGTAATTTTATGCTTTCATCAAATCGACATGATTTTTTCATCGGTTCCGGTGTTTATAAGAGTAATATGCACTAATTTTTTGGGGTTTTAGAGCAAGAGAAAACCCAAAAGTTAAAGGAATCTGTTGGCGGTGATACGGTTGAATCATAAAGAAAATGCATCCAGGGGCCGGTTGTGGTGCCGTGTTTTTTACACTAATCTCCGGGTCCTTCCGATATGATTCAGAGTGTACGAACAACCCCGTTTGGTTTTTGAGCCTTAATTATGTTATTTTTGTTTAAACCACGAATATAAAGCATTTACTATGAGGCGTCTTTTTCAAAAATGGTCTTTGATTTTCCTGGCGGGCATACTGATTTCATCATGTGTGCCGGTTAAACGAATATCTTATGTTCAATCGAAAGATAATTTAACAGATAGTGAAGTTGAGAAATTGTATTTTGTGGGTGTTCCCCAGGATAACCTGATCAGGCCCGGTGATGAATTGTACATAAGGATTTCCAGTGCTGACGAAAATCCCACTAACCTGACCGAAGGAAGGCAGTACTTTGCCGATCCTTCCCTTCTGAGCCATACTGTCGATCCGGAAGGTACGATCAAATTACCCTATATCGGACGATTCCATATTACCGATCTGACGCTTGGCCAGGCTTCCGACAGCATTGAAAATGCGCTCTCCCAATATCTCTATTATCCGGCGGTATTTATCAAATTTGTAAATAATAAAATCACCGTGCTGGGTGATGTCAATCGTCCGGGTGTTTACCTGTTTAACTATAAGAACGTAAATATTCTCCAGGCGCTGGGTTATGCAAACGATATCGGTACTTACGGAAACAGGAAAAGGGTGCTTCTTATTCGTGAGGAAGGCGTTGTAAAAACGAAACACTACCTTGATGTGACCAATGATAAACTTTTTGAATCGCCATGGTACCTGTTGAAGTCCAATGATATTATTTATGTAGAACCGTTGAAGCGGAAGAAATGGGATATGAATACAGTCCCCTATAACCTGATTCTATCTGTAATTTCAACGGGCATTGTCATTTTGACGTTTATCAATACAAAACCTTAGACAGCTTCAATGAAAGAATATATTAATCCAACAGGAAATGTCTTATCGGCCTTTTTCAGGGACCTGTTAAAAAACTGGTACATCATTGCGATAACACTGGTTGTTTTTCTTGGGGCCGCCGTCGTCTTTCTTAAATTATCGGCAAAAACCTATAAGGTTGGCGGATCAGTCTTGCTTAATCTCGATCAAAAGCAGAACAATAGCGGCCGGCAGGATGATATGTTGCCCAGTTACAATATCATTGAAAGGGAAAAAAATCTCCAGAATGAAATGTTCATCTTCAGTTCCACCCCGCTTATACATGAAGTGCTTGAAGAGATGAACCTCAGGACAAACTACTACATTCAGGAAGACAAGATACCAAAGGAGTTGAAATTCAGCCTGAAAGACATTTACAAATCCTCACCTTTCCAGGTTATTCCAAGCGAGGAACATATACAGCCGGTTAATGTATTGATATATATCAAGATACTCGACGCTGAACATTTCAGTATTTCAGCCGATTACCCCGAAACAACCCTGGTAAATTTTTTAACCAACGAAGTCGTCAGTTATGCCAGTCCTTTCCGGGTGGGAGGTACGTACCGCTTTGGAGAAAAAATCGAAAACCAGAATTGTTCCTTTAAGGTGCTTCTTAATTCCAATTTTGTGGCCGAACTCTATGAGGGCAAAGACCTGTTTTTTGAGTTCAACGATTACAACATGCTGACAGCCCAATTCAAAAGCAACCTGACTGTAGCGCCCTCATCGCTGGAATCGACCATGATCGAACTGAATTATAAAAGCCAGAACGTGAATGAAGGCACTGATTTTCTTAAGAATTTGATCAATAAATATATTGACAAAAATCTACAGGAAAAGAATTTCCTGGCCAACCAGACCATTGGATATATCGACAACCAGCTATCGAGTGTATCCGATTCGCTTGGTGCCTCCGAACGGCAACTGCAAAATATGCGCAGCAATGCCAGTGTGATGAATATCGATGAGAAGGCCGGCAATATCTACCAGCAGATCCAGTCACTTGAAGCAACCCATGATGAAACGGAACGTCGCCTGAATTACCTGGTACAGATGAGGAATTACTTCGAGAGCAATACAGACTCCACCGGCCTGCTGGCTCCTTCGTCCATGGGACTCAATGATCCGGTACTCAACAATATGATCCAGGAACTCACCACGCTGAATGCTGAAAAACAAAACATCATCAGCAATAATCAGCTCAGGAATCCCCGGCTGAAAACATTGAATTCCAGTATAGAAAACTACAAAGAAAGTATCCTGGAGAATATAAAGTTCAGTATTTCAACCACGCGCAGTGAACTGAATGCCCTCAATCAGAAGATCGGACGACAGAGGGGAGAATTCTCTTCACTGCCCTATACACAGCGCCGGCTGTTAGGTGTTGAGCGTAAGTTCAACCTGAATGAAGGGTTGTACAATTCCCTGCTTGAAAAGCGCATCCAGGCACAGATAATCAGGACATCTAATCTGAGCGATTGTGAAATCATTGAACCGCCAAGATATCTGGGCGTAGCATCGCCCAAAAAATTTATTGTACTCTTCGGAATGGGCTTTCTGGGCCTGGCCTTCCCGGTGGGGTTTATTTTGGGGAAACGCCTTGTTGGTGACAAATTCAACGAAACGGAGGAGGTAAAAGCATACATAAATGTGCCGGTTATTGGCGGGGTGCCTCATAAGAGCTCGACAATGTCGATGAACAACGTCGTGATGAACTATCCCAAAACGGCCATAGCCGAATCATTCCATACGGTCAGGAGTAATCTGATTTACTATCTTCTCGGGAAAGACAAAGGGAC
>DASQZK010000744.1:0-2320 GCA_035638735.1 Bacteroidales bacterium | reverse complement strand
CAGGATGAGGATCTGGCGAATCTCCGCGATGATCCACAGTTCGATGATATCGTACAGCGCGCTGATAAAAATGCTCGTCCATGTGAATACGATGAAAAATATCGGCAGCTGGATTTCTGGCTTGGGCAGTGGGCAGTATTTAATCCGCAAGGGCAGCAAGTGGGCGAAAATACCATCGAGCGTCATTTGGAAGGGTGTATGATCCAGGAAAATTGGCAGGGTCGGTATGGATCTGCTGGCAAAAGCTTGAACTATTACGATCCGGAAATCAACGCCTGGCGTCAACAGTGGGTGAGTGCCAACGGCTCTGTTATTAATTACGAGGGACATTTTAAAGATGGTGCCATGCATTACGCCGGCAAGAATATAGCAAAGGATGGCACAGTCAAACTTTCCAGAATGATTCTCACTCCCAGAGATGACGGTACCGTCCGCCAGTTGATTGAACAATCAAATAATCAGGGCAAAACCTGGAATGTCTGGTTTGACGGGATATACAGACCGATGGAATAAAATGTTCTGGTGTAAACGTTTCGTGTGTTCGTGTTTGGTTTTCTTGATAGAAACATTTTGCCCCGCTGGGGCAATGGTGATTTCAGCCGAGCGTTATAAAGACCCTTTCTGGGTCAGCGACCCCTGAAAGGGTCGGTTTCCTTCTCGGAACTTTGCTCTGTGACTACGAGGACAGGCCACTCTGCTTTTCATAAAATGGCTAACGTTATACATAGTGAAAATCAACCAAGGCCCAGTCATCTTGAGCGGCATCCGGCCGCGGCCGGATGGAGTCGAAAGATCTTATGCAACAATATGCCATACAGAAAAAAGATCTTCCCTTTTCCAGGTGCACAGCCTGACCAGATTTCTCGACTCCATCCCGTCAAGTCGGGACTTCGCTCGAAATGACTCGCCATTGATGCGCAGGATTTTAGAATCCGGCGGTGGCCGGATGGAGAATAATTCCTATAGCCCTACATGAAATGCAATGTAATGTAGGGCGAGAGTATGGTCTCGACATTTTAGCCCCACCCGGGATTCCTTCATCCCGGGCTATTCGGGTTCCGGTCCGTTCCAAAAAACGGAACTCTAGCACCGTCACTGATCAAGAAAAATAATCGTTGGCAACCACTCATCTTTCGGATTGCCCTGAGGCAATGGTGATTTCAGCAGAGCGCCCTGAAAGGGTCGGTTTCTTCTAAACATCGGCGACCCGAAAAGTGTTTAACGATGGATTCTCTGGAAGAGAGTGAGGTTTTTTTCCCCGGGGAAGTGTGCGGGATGAACTCTATCTTCCTGACCCTCTTTCCCTTGGCAAGAGAAAGGGAGTACGCGTTAATCAGATTTCAAAGCCAATTTTCCCTCCCTTCTCAAGGGAGGGAAGACAAGGGAGAGTTGGTTTTGTTAGCCGGCCTCCACTCAAAATGACTATTTATTATAATGTAAGGTATCACATATAACCTTCCGCTCAATCAGTTCGCTCAGCCATACCCAAAATCATTTTTCATTTCTGTTTTACTTTCTCCCTTCTCCTTTCTCCTTCGTCTTTTCAGCACTTTAATCTTTAATCCTTTATCTTGGCTCTTTTCCCGTATTCCCGTATTTCCCTATACCTTTATAGCAGTATTTCATCTGCGGTCATCTGCCGTATCCGCGTCATCAGCGTGCTATTTTTCTCGTATCCCCGACCCGTGTTTCAGGTATTTCGAAGTTTATTATGGGGTTTCCCCCGATTGATACGCCTTTGGTAAATGGGCTATCTTAAGACCGAAGTTAAATAAAATGAATTTGATTCAATATTACACGGAGTTGCAATGACACACACAAATCGAATGGCGAAGCGGGATCGGATTCAGGCAAGCCAGAAAAAACTTATGAGTGATCTTGCCGGACACAAAGACTCGACCGCCGAAATTGCAATTGCTGACGATTGGTACCATTCCCTGTTAAAACATCAGCAACTCCCCACAATGATTTCGGGTTTTTCGAAGGCAAATATCGGGCGAGCCCCGATTGATGAGCCGTTTTTGAAGAGTGTATATTGAACCCAACTTCAAAACAGGTGTGACAATTCACATCGGAAACAAACAATTATAATAACCAAACAAAAGGAGCGAGTAATGAAGAAGTTACTCACAGTAGCATTCGGAATGTTGTTCGTGGCCAGTTTTGCCTTTGCGCAAAATACTGCTGATTTAACTCAGACAGGTGATAGTAATGATGGTGCAATTGGGCAAGTAGGTTCTGGTAATACCGGGGATATATTGCAAAATGCTACCTTTGGTGATGGCAATTTTGCTGATATTGATCAAACTGGTGATAACCA
>DASQZK010000743.1:0-9568 GCA_035638735.1 Bacteroidales bacterium | reverse complement strand
GCCACTATTTCATCCGACAATTTATTCATCAATGGTGCTATTCTGCCCGACGCCGAAGTTCTTGAGGCCGTCACCGGCCTGGAAACAGGATGTTATCTTCACGCCGGGCAGAGAATGTTGGCCTGCCGGCTCACCGGCGACAAGGCAGCAACCTTCAGTGCCAGCGATACCAATGGCCTTTCGGCCGTATCGTATGCCGGCACCCCCAAAATTCTCGATTATCCGTGGCAGATCTTTTCGTGGAACGGCGATGCCATGCGTCATGACTTCGAAATCCTTACAACCGGACGACATTCACTTAAACTGAACACCCGTAACCAAATCCTGGGTGAAGAAAACCTCTTCGTTGAAGAAGGCGTCAGAGCTGATTTTGCCACCATTAATGCCACCACCGGACCCGTGTACCTCGGGAAAGACAGTGAACTAATGGAGGGTTGCGTCATCAGGGGGCCTTTCGCCCTTGGCGAACATTCTACCGTAAAACTTTCGGCCAAAATTTATGGCCCGACAACCATCGGCCCGCACTCCAAAGTCGGTGGTGAACTGAACAACTGCGTAATCCAGGGTTACACCAATAAAGCCCACGACGGTTTCCTCGGAAATTCTGTCATTGGCGAATGGTGCAATATAGGGGCCGACACCAATAACTCAAACCTGAAAAACAACTACGCAAAGGTTAAAGTCTGGAGTTATCCCGATGAAAAATTTATCAACACAGAGCTCTTATTCTGTGGTCTGATAATGGGTGACCATTCCAAATGTGGCATCAATACCATGTTTAACACGGGTACAGTAGTCGGCGTGAATGCGAATATTTTCGGGGCAGGATTTCCCAGAACATTCATCCCTTCCTTCAGCTGGGGTGGCGCTCACGGCTTTACAACCTTTTCCCTCCCAAAAGCGTTTGAAGTTGCAGAACAGGTCATGGGCAGGAGAAATATCCGTTTCGACGATGCCGAAAAAAGAATTCTTACCGACGTCTTCAACCTGACAAAAAAGTACAGGAAATAAAGAACCGGTATCCATTGCCTTTGGCATAGGAGTTGCCAATACTACCCCACTGGTAATACCAGTGTATTTTGTTAATGAATCGGACGATTTGTCAGAAGAAAGGAGATAAAGGATTTATGAAGAAATTCTCAGAACTGAATTATAATAATTTTCTGTCCCAGGATGATTTTGATCAGGATGCAGAATTCATACCTATAATATCGGAAGAAGAAGAACAGGAAGTTACCGACATGAACGTTCCCGACGTTCTGCCAATATTACCCCTCAGGAATACAGTTCTGTTCCCCGGTGTCGTGATCCCGATAACTGTCGGGAGATCGAAATCACTTAAACTGGTTCAGGATGTATACCAGAAAAACAAGATCCTGGGAACAATAGCTCAAAGGGATCCGGAAGTCGAAGAACCAAAAAAAGACGATCTCTTCGAGGTGGGAACCGTCGCGCAGATCCTCAAGATTTTAGAGATGCCCGACGGATCAACCTCCATCATCATACAGGGGAAGAAGCGCTTCAGACTGGTCGACGTTGTTTCCGACAAACCATACCTGGTATCGAAGGTAGAAGTGCAGGAAGATCTGAAAGAAGGCAACCAGGACGAACTGAAGGCCATCATTGCTTCACTGAAGGAACTATCCCTGAAGATCATTAAATTGTCATCCAATATCCCCCCGGAAGCCACTTTTGCTGTAAAAAATATTGAAAGCACAACCTTCCTCATCAATTTCCTGTCGTCGAATAACGACATGGATCTCAAGGATAAACAGGCCCTTCTTGAAATTAATGACCTGCGACAGCGCGGTATCAGGCTGCTTGAATACCTGACGCGTGAAGTCCAGATGCTGGAACTTAAGAATGACATTCAGACCAAAGTAAAACACGACCTGGATCAACAGCAGAGGGAATACCTCCTTCAACAACAGATGAAAACCATCCAGGATGAACTCGGAGGTAACCCGATTGAACAGGAGATAAAAGACCTGAAGCAAAAGGCCGGGAAGAAAAAGTGGGGAGAGGAAATAAAGGACTATTTCCTTAAGGAAGTGGATAAGCTCCACAGGCTGAACCCCGCTTCGGGAGAATATTCCGTACAGCTGAATTATATCCAGACACTTCTCGACCTGCCATGGAATATATATACCAAGGACAATTTCAACCTTCAGCGCGCCGAAAAAATTCTGAACAGGGATCACTTCGGACTGGAGAAAGTTAAGGAGAGGATCCTTGAACATCTCGCCGTCCTTAAGCTTAAAGGCGATCTGAAATCACCCATCCTCTGCCTTGTAGGACCTCCGGGAGTTGGTAAAACGTCTCTTGGGAAATCTGTTGCCTCTGCGCTCGGAAGAAAATACGTACGAATATCGCTGGGCGGCCTTCACGATGAAGCAGAGATCAGAGGGCACCGGAAAACCTACATCGGGGCTATGCCCGGCAGGATCATCCAGAATCTGAAGAAGACAAAATCATCGAACCCGGTCTTTGTTCTTGACGAGATCGATAAAGTCGGTCACGATTTTCATGGCGATCCGGCTTCCTCATTACTCGAGGTGCTTGACCCGGAACAAAACTCCGCTTTCCACGATAATTACCTGGAAGTGGATTTTGACCTCTCCAGGGTTATGTTCATTGCCACGGCAAATACCACCAGCACTATAAATCCTGCCCTGCTCGACAGGATGGAGATCATTGAAGTTTCAGGTTACCTGGTGGAAGAAAAAATTGAAATAGCGAAACGGCACCTGATACCAAAGCAGCTCAATGCGCATGGGTTGAAGAAAAGTGATATCCGGTTCGACAAGAAGGCTATCGAACATGTCATTGAATATTACACCCGGGAATCGGGTGTACGCCAGCTCGACAAGCAGATGGCGAAAATCATGAGGGTTACGGCCCGTAAACTTGCCTTTGGCGAAGAATTCAAACAAACCATAAAGGTGAATGATATCACCGAAATCCTTGGGCCGCTGCAGTTCCTTAAAGACAGGTACGAGAACAACGACTTCGCCGGGGTTGTCACCGGGCTTGCCTGGACGGCCGTTGGCGGTGAAATTTTATTCGTTGAAACGAGCCTGAGTAAAGGAAAAGGCAACCTGACCCTCACGGGTAACCTGGGCGAGGTCATGAAAGAATCGGCCATTATCGCTCTCGAATACCTGAAAGCCCATTCCGATATCATCGGTATTAACGACCCCGAAGTATTCGAGAACTGGAATGTTCATGTTCATATCCCTGAAGGTGCTATCCCTAAAGACGGGCCGTCGGCAGGCATAACGATGCTCACCTCCATTGCTTCGGCATTTACACAGAAAAAGGTGCGAAAAAACCTGGCCATGACCGGTGAAATAACCCTTCGTGGGAAAGTACTCCCGGTTGGCGGCATCAAAGAAAAAATACTGGCAGCCAAACGCGCGGGTATTACCGACATAATCATGTCGCGTGAGAACGAAAAGGATATTACAGAGATCAAGGATATTTACCGGAAAGGACTTACCTTCCATTATGTAGACACCATTATGGAAGTCCTTGAACATGCCCTTCTGAAAGAAAAGGTGAAAAAACCGATGAAAATCAGCTGAGAACAACATTAGGCTAACGATTTTTTACATATCACCCACAATTCTGAATCTTGATTTTACACAGCGGGGAACATTGATAGCAGGAGGGTGTCTCAAAAATTACGGTATCTTTGAGGCACCCTCCTGCTACAACAGGGATCGGTTAAGACAAAGAACAGGCAGACCAGGAGCACTCTTTAACTGAAAGATCATGCGATTGAATTGTAGCAATGCGGATAAATCATCGTATATAATTTTTGCATAACTTTGATTCAATTAATAACTAAACACTATGAAAATGGGTTCAGCGCTATTTTGGGGCTTACTGCTCATCATACTGGGTTTAAGTCTCATATTTCGTATTGTCTTCAACATCGACTTCCCGCTTCTTAAGATCATCATTGCCTTTGTATTTATTTTCCTTGGTCTGCGACTTCTGTTTGGCAGTTTCGGTATGGCACATTTTCGCGGAGGGGAACACGATGTGATTTTCGGTGAACGAAAATACGAATCCTTTGAATCAGGCAAAGAGTACAACATCGTCTTTGGTAAAGGCGTATACGATTTCCGGGATTTCACACTCGACGGAGCCGTCAGGAAAGTAAAAGTCAGCACGGTCTTTGGAGGTTCGGAGATCCGGCTGCCCAGGGATCTTCCCGTAAGGATCAGGGTCGATGCCGCCTTTGCAGGGGCCAACCTCCCCAACGGGAATACAGCCGTTTTCGGAAATACCATTTACGAAAGTCCCGGCTTTAACCCTTCGGCACCTTATCTCGACCTCAAGATCGACGTGGTATTCGGCGGTGTCGATGTCAGGCTCTATTAAAAATCGTATAAATAATCCGGTCTTTCCAAAGGTCTTTTTCCCGTTTCGTTAAAATCCTGCAGGCCCGGGTTAATCATTTTGAGCCGGTTCAACATGCCGGGGAAGCTATTGCTTTCAAATAGACTTATGTGCTGTACTCACGAGAGTCTGTCAATAAAGTCCAGGTGTCTGGATCAACACGTTCGGGAACAAAGCCTGTTCCGTTCTAAACGGGAGCGTGCAAAAATTTTAATCCGCCGTATACGAATGCATAAGAGGAATTAAAATTTCTGTAACAACGCAGTTATCGGACATTAGGGACAGACACTGACGAAAAAACAAGCCCGGTGGCGAATTATCATAACAATAATGGATAAGTTCGGGCGGGCTTATTACCTTTGTGAAAAACTGGCAACATGGAAAAAACAGCTGTATTTCCGGGCTCTTTCGACCCTTTCACCGTTGGACATCATTCAGTAGTAAGCCGCGCCGCCCCGCTCTTCGACAGGATCATCATCGCCATAGGGCACAATACGAGTAAAAAAACGTTCCTGACCCTTGAGAACAGGTTGCGCCTTATCAGGGATGTCTTTATCGATAATCCGAAAATTGAAGTAGACCATTACGAAGGTCTTACTGTTGATTACTGCGAAAGGGTAAACGCTATTTACCTTCTCAGGGGGCTTCGTACTGCCGCCGACTTCGAATATGAACGGGCCATCGGCCAGGTTAACAAGGCCATGCGACCGGAAATTGAATCGGTATTTTTGCTTACCGCACCTGAATATACACCGGTAAACTCCACTATCGTAAGAGATATTCTCATTCATGGCGGTGATGCCAGCAAATTCCTCCCCAAGGGTGTTGATATAAAAAAATACCTCTGATATGTATCGCCTTTTCATCCTTGGTCTTTTCCTGGCAGGATCGTATCTTCATGTTTACGGGCAGGAAAGTCATATAAGAGTTACCGGCAGGGAATTACCGGGCGACACAGTCCGTTTTTTCACTTACAGGGAACCTCTTTTCAATATCAAATATCCGGTAGCCAGGGCTGCTGTGACCGATCCAGGGACGTTCAACCTGGATGTTTCAGTCTCTCATACTGAATGCATCTATACCGTCGACGGTCCTTTCCTCGGATATGTATTCATCCGGCCGGGACACAGTTATCATGTTGACTTACCGGTTCTCTCCGGCTTATCGGATGATTGGAAGCATAACCCCTTTTTTAACAGGGCTCTTCTCCATTTAAGGGCTGGTTGTGAAGATTGTCAAACCGACAGCCTGGAAGAGTTAAATCATGTCATAAAAGCTTTCGACTCCCGGTTTGAGCCATTCAGAAACAAGCAGTTGCTGCGGTATTATTCGCCCGAATACAGTCGATCCAAGCTCGACTCTTTCATACTGGCAAACCCTGTACCCACGGGGCTTGGCGACAGTACCTATTTTTGGCGGTACCGGTTTTATAAAATGGGCATCCTCGAATTTTCCGTCAATGCTTTTAACACCGACACCCTTATTGCCGAATACTTTGTCAACCGGAGAGTCGATTTCAGCCTGCCACCGTACCGGGAACTTTTCCGGATGGTATTCGACCATTATTATCAACATCTGGCTCGGAAAGACGCATTTCACGATGTATATAAAATATTCAACCGGGGTTCAGTCTCTGAACTGCACGATTACCTGCATGCAGACCCGGTGATGCAAAACGACACTCTTTTCCAGACAGTATTACTGAACGAAATATATGAGTCTTACTACTCCGGCGATTTTCCAAAAGACCGGATGAGAGCCTTTGCCGATTCGGTGAGAGCGAACTCAGAGATCATGATTACCAGGGATATGGCAACGGTCCTGCTTAAAAAATTTACGAAGTTACAACCCGGGCAGCCGGCCCCTGACTTCCATCTTAAGGATGTGGACGGTCATGAGCATTCACTCGACGAATATAAAGGAAAATATGTCTGCCTTGGATTCTGTGATATGCAAAGTATGTCCTGCCTAAGGGAATTTGAATATCTGAAGGCCATTGCGGCGCGTCATTCCGACTATCTCTCGGTGATCACCATCATTCCTTCAGAAAATGCAGCCAGTGTAAAACAGTTTGTTGATGAAAACCGGATAAGCTGGACCGTTCTGGTCGCTCCGTCGTCCGGTGCAGTGTTTACCGCATACGATGTTAAAGGTTTTCCCTTGTTCTTCCTCATCGACAAGCAGGGCTTACTGGTTAAGTCACCAGCCGTAAACCCGTCGGCAGGGTTTGAAGATGTCCTGTTCAGGATAATGAAACAAAGAGGGGATATCTGATCAGAGAATACGGGCTGTTTCAAGTACGTCGATAATGGATGGGTAGGTATTTTCTTTTATTCCGGCGATATCATTCCTGTCGAACCAAACCGTTTCGGTAATATCTTCTTTCAACTGTGGGTGGGGTGATTCACCGTTGTCCGAGGTCATCGCATACCATGATGTTTCTTTAAGGACCGGCTCATCGTTAAGCATATACGTATGGTATGTCCGGGTAATCAGTTTACCGGCAGCCAGTCCTTCGATACTGCATTCCTCGCCGACTTCCCTAAGGGCTGTTTCTTCAGAACTCTCGCCAGCCTCCATCTTGCCTTTAGGCAGGTCCCACAACCCATGGCGCTTTATAACCATGATTTTACCGTCGGGATTTGTCACCACACCCCCGGCGGCTTTAATGAGTCTGAAGCAGGATTTAAATTCTTCCCAGATGAAATCGGAATTTTCATGCGTGATATAAAGCCGCGGGATTTTATCGAGCCAGAAGAAAGCATTTACCAGGGCTTTGAGTTC
Organism: Bacteroidales bacterium; assembly: GCA_035638735.1. Taxonomy (GTDB): domain Bacteria; phylum Bacteroidota; class Bacteroidia; order Bacteroidales; genus DASQZK01. Next base: position 2,377 of record DASQZK010000743.1, on the reverse strand, counting down.
GTCCCGTTTACCATACCTGTAGAAGAGGCCGGTATGGGCTTTTACTGCTTTGGATAAATCATTGAGAAAAAAAACAATTCGATCCTTAAAAAAAACTTTATACATTTGCCGCGTTATGAATCAGAAAGAAAAGATTGTCAGCTACCTGTTACAAAGTAACGCAATAAAATTAGATCCTGCAAATCCGTTCACATGGGCTTCAGGCTGGAAATCACCCATCTACTGTGACAACCGGAAGACACTCTCCTATCCGCCGATCAGGTCTTTTATTCAGGAATCGTTTGTAAACCTGATTAATGAAAAATTCGGAAGACCCGATGTTATTGCCGGTGTGGCAACCGGTGCCATTGCCCAGGGTGCTCTCGTTGCTGATAGGATGAAACTTCCGTTCATCTATGTCCGCTCCTCGGCTAAAGATCATGGTCTTGAGAATCTGATTGAGGGCGATTTGAAACCGGGCCAGAAAGCGGTTATCGTGGAAGACCTCGTCTCTACAGGAGGCAGCAGCCTTAAGGCTCTCCATGCACTCCGCCAGGCCGGCGCAAATGTACAGGGGATGACAGCCATCTTCACGTATGGCTTTCCCATTGCGGAACAGAATTTCAATGAAGCCGGCTGCGCCTTGTTCACCCTTAGTGATTACAATACACTTATCGAATATGCGTTAAAAACAGGATCGATAACAGAAGACCAGGTCGGGGTTTTGAAAATGTGGAGACAAGACCCCGCTGCCTGGATGAAAAAATAACTATTATGAGTAAGATTGAAAGCAGAACAGGTAAAATCGAACATGTAGACGAAAGGGTTTTTGGATTTCTTTCGGATTTTGATAACTACGAGCAGTTGGTACCCAGAGAACGGGTAAAAAATTTCACCTCAGACGGTGACAGTTGTTCATTCGGTGTCGAAGGTCTGGGGAGTGTCACTCTCAGGATCATTGAAAAAGAACCCTACAAGCTCATCAAGATCGTATCTGAATCCGGCACCCCGGTAGGTTTCACCTTGTGGATACAATTGAAAGGGATGGCCGACTTCGACACCAGGGTAAAGATTACCGTTGAGCCGAAGGTGAACAAGATCATGATGGGAATGGTGAAGAAGCCCCTTCAGAATTTTGTGAATACCATAGTCGATCAACTCGAGCAGATTCCCTTTTAAATTGACCCGGTGGCCTTCAATCGTTGGTGGCCGCATCACCCTTTAAAAAGGCAACGTCTTTAAACCCGAATTTAAGCAGTTCTTTGTCCTGCTTTTCGAGCAAGATATGACCGTCCGGCTCCACCCCGACGATCCTGGCTTTAAACTGGTATCCGGAAACACTGTAGGGGGCAAACCGGTTAAAACGATACATGACTTTAAAATAGGCTGAATCGATGACCTGCCATTGAGATTCTTTCAGCAGTCCGTACCAATAATCAAATTGCTCCAGAAGGTGATTCAGAATGACATCCGTGTCATGGATGGTTCCGGTTTCGTTCAGTATGCTGGTAGCCCCGGGGTAAAACTCAGGAAAATCAGCCTGGTTCACATTAAGCCCGATGCCGATCACACTGCTCAGGACCTCACTGTTCTGCAGGGTATTCTCTATAAGAATTCCGGCTATTTTGCGCTCATTCACAAGAATGTCGTTTGGCCATTTGATTTCCGGCTTAGGGATGTATCGCCTGAGCAAATCGTGCAACACCAGTGCCGTGATCTTTGACAGGTAAAAATGATTCGTGATACCCAAAAAATCAGGGTATATGACAATGCTGCAAAGGAGGTTTTTATCCTTTTCTGATATCCATACGTTCCCGGACTGTCCTTTACCGGCATCCTGGAAACCCGTGGTTACAACATAAGCTGTCTTATCATGCCGCTCTGACAAAAGGGCAGACGCCTGCAAATTTGTCGAATCGGTTTCCGGAAGATAAATGATGTCGTATTTTTCAGGGGCCATACTATAAGGTCTTTAAATTAAAAACAAATTCTTTATATTGATGTTACGTTCATCAGGGGTTTCAATTTTTCAATGATAACGTTAATGATATACATTTCTAATGATTCAGGCAAGCATACCAGTGCCCTTATAGTATAAAAATGATTAACTTTGCAAAAGAGATAAATAGTTTTGAATGAAAAATAAAGATACCGAACAGGAAGAACAACTTCTTAATGTCATTATTGAAACAATTAAAAGCAAAAAGGGCAAGGAAATTGTTAGTATAGATTTGACAAAAACAAATAATTCAGTTTGTGATTACTTTGTCATCTGCCATGGAGATTCCACCACGCAGGTAGGAGCAATAGCTGATGAAATCAGAAAGAAAACAAAGGAAGATCTTAAAATTTCTGTCGATCACGTTGAAGGACAACAGAACAGCCTATGGGTGCTTAT
>DASQZK010000742.1:0-2649 GCA_035638735.1 Bacteroidales bacterium | reverse complement strand
GCCACCGTCTGTGCAATTTCACATTCGTGGTGGGGGAAGAGCAGGTCCAGGCCGCCGCCATGAATGTCGAAGGTCTCCCCCAGGTAGCGTGCGCTCATGGTAGAGCATTCGAGGTGCCATCCCGGGAAGCCCTCTCCCCATTGGGAATGCCAGCGCATGATATGGCGTTGGTCGGCTTTCTTCCAGATGGCAAAGTCAAGCGGATTCCGCTTTTCCCCTTGTCCCTCCAGCTCGCGGGTGTTCGACAGGAGGTCTTCAGTCTTCCGGCCCGACAGCTTGCCGGAATTATGGTGTTGGTTGTATTTTTCAACATCGAAATAAACCGATCCATTCGTCTCGTAGGCAAAGCCGGCATCAAGGATCTTTTTCACCATATCCTGCTGTTCCATGATATGCCCCGAAGCCATCGGTTCAATGCTTGGGGGAAGGACGTTCAGACGCTGCATGTGGTCGTGGTACTGGTTCATGTAGTACTGGACAATCTCCATGGGTTCGAGCTGCTCAAGACGGGCTTTCTTAGCCACCTTGTCTTCGCCGGCATCCGCATCGTTCTCGAGGTGACCAACGTCGGTGATGTTGCGGACGTACCTGACCTTGTACCCAAGGTGCTGCAACGTACGAAACAACAGGTCGAAGGTGATGGCCGGACGTGCGTGTCCCAGGTGTGCATCGCCGTAAACAGTCGGACCACATACATACATGCCCACGTGGGGCGGGTTAAGTGGTATAAATTCTTCCTTCTTTCGCGACAAGGTATTATGGACCTTCAGTTTTTGCATCTGGTATCGAAATTATGGTGCAAAGATATGAAAATTTGAAGGGAAGGCACGAAGGAATTTTATGAGAAGATGATGGTCCGGAGGTGCCAGGGTATGAATAATACCTGCCGCCGTGCCTGAACCCGGAATAGTGTGAGTCTGCCATGATACTTGCAGTGCAAATCAGCATTCAGCGATGCCGGCGGGGCAGAGGTTATCCCTTACCGGGCTAATGTGAGAATGGTCACAATCCAACCAACAGCCCCCGGGTTTTGTTACTATAACAAATCTGAAATCCTAAACCATCCAACCCCTGGTTGAGGAGGCTGGTCAATTTAAATGAAAAGCAGATCACAATATCCGGTAAACCCCGGGTATATTCAGTTTATTACAGTATCTTAAAAGTTTTTAATTCTATATATGGCAAGAAAAGGTAAAAACAGAAGCAGAAGAAAAGCCTGGAACAAAGACAAACTCGTCTCTCACGTGCTGGGCATCTTCTCCAACAATCCGCGGAAAAATTTAAATTACAAGCAGGTCTCGAAAATGCTCGACATCAAAGAAGAGGTGCAACGCCAGCTTGTAGTGCAGGTCCTGGCCGAACTTAAGAATGCAGGCCAGCTTGAGGAACCGCAGACGGGTAAATATACATTCAAGGAACGGGCGGGATATACAGTTGGAAAGATCGACATGACACAGTATGGTTATGGTTTCCTTGTGACAGAAGAAGCCGGAGGTGAAGACGTCTTTATCCCCCGCAACCTGCTTCATACCGCACTCGACGGCGACCTGGTCAAGGTCTACGTCTATCCTTCGCGTAAGCGCACCAACCGTAACGAAGGCGAGGTTATCCAGATCATTGAACGAGCCCGCGAGAATTTCGTGGGCATTGTAGAGATCTCCGACCAATTTGCTTTTCTTATTACCGATGACAAGAAAATGCCCTACGACCTGTTTATCCCGCTCGATAAACTGAACGGGGCAAAAGAAGGCGACAAGGCCATTGCCCGCATTACCGACTGGCCGCGGAAGGTGAAGAATCCCTTTGCCGAGATCATCGAGGTACTGGGGAGGCCCGGTGAGAATGAAGTCGAGATGCATTCCATCCTCGCCGAGTTTAACCTGCCCTGGCGTTTTCCGGAAGATGTGAGTGCTGCTGCCGAAAATATATCTGAGAAGATAACAAAGGAAGATTACCAGGATCGCCGCGATTTCCGTAGTATACCAACCTTCACCATCGACCCGAAAGATGCCAATGACTTCGACGACGCTCTCTCCATGCGATACCTGGAAAACGGAAACCTCGAAGTAGGCATCCATATTGCCGATGTGACCCATTATGTCGAAACAAAAACGATTATTGAGGAAGAAGCCTACGACAGGGCTACATCTGTTTACCTGGTCGATCGCGTGGTGCCGATGCTGCCGGAACGCCTCTCGAATTTTATCTGTTCCCTGCGTCCCGACGAGGAAAAACTGTGTTTCTCGGCGGTTTTCGAACTCAACAATAATGCCGATGTCCTTAGCGAATGGATCGGCCGCACGGTGATCAAATCACAGCGCCGTTTTACCTACGAAGAAGCCCAGGAAATTATCGAAGGCAGCCAAGGTGACATGAAAGATGAAATACTAACGCTTAATAAACTGGCACAGACACTCCGGAACCGGCGTTTTGAACACGGCGCTATCGCCTTCGACCGGGTAGAGGTGAAATTCAACCTCGACGAAAAAGGAAACCCCATCAGTGTCTATTTCAAGGAAATGAAGGAATCTAACCAGCTGGTAGAAGAGTTCATGCTGCTGGCTAACCGTAGGGTGAGTGAATTTGTGAACCGTGGCTGCAAGTTCGTCCAGGATGCTCCCAAGACCTCCTCGCCCGGGAAAGAAAAAG
>DASQZK010000741.1:0-13020 GCA_035638735.1 Bacteroidales bacterium | reverse complement strand
AAATAATGACAATCCCGTTTACATGGCCTTCGTCGTCCATCACAGGCTGGAAGTTGATAAGGAACCAAAATGTCTTTCCATGATGAACCACATCGCTTTCAACAAGTGTTCCTTTCCTGTTAAGCAGGACCTGGTTTATGTTTTTCAGAAGGAAGGAACCGTGCGATGACGTGTAAAGGTCTGCCACGTTCTTTTCCGTTAGTTGCGAAGGATTTAGACCAATAAATTCCGCGGCTATCCGGTTTATCAGGATGATATCGCCTGAATTGTTTGTATAAATAATCTGTGCCCCGGCATTTTCAAGCAAGACCCTGTGTTTTAACTCACTTTCCTTAAGGGCCAGCTGGTATCTGTGATTTTCTGTGACATCACGCATCGTCCCTGAGATTTTGACCGGATTTCCCTCACCGTCCCTGATAAGCCGTGAGTTAACAAGATAATCACGGATCTTTCCTTCCTTATCTTTAAATTTTACAAGGTAGTCTTTAAGCGATCCATGCTCCCCAAGGGCTTCCAGGTAACTGGTGCGATCTTTTTTGGATTCGTAAAAATTATACATTGAATCTCCGGTCAGCTCCTCTTTTGAATAGCCGGTGAGAATTTCTACCGATGGGCTCACGAAAAGTATTTCACCGTCTAAGGAAGATTCGAAATAGATCTCGGTAATATTTTCAAATATCTCTGCTAACTTTTCTTCACCTTCAACCGCTCTTTTGGTTGTATTGTATAACATGGTGTTATCAACCATTATCCCAACCAGTCCTTTGTTTTCGTCCAGCGTGTTTTGAAAGGGTGCCTTGTAGACCGTAAATGTTTTGTTTTGGCCGGAATGTGTTTTTAAGCTGATCTGGTAATTTTGTGGCATTCCGTTCTGAAGAATCCCGACATCCGTTTTTTTTATCAGTCCGGCGTAATTATCTGAACTGACATTTTCCAGTTCCCCAGGATGCTTTCCCCGGATCTCATCCAGTGACATTCCGAGGATGTCGTCCAGAAAGTGCCGGTTACCGCCGAGAAACCGGCCGTTAGTATCTTTGTAGAAGATAGGATATGGAATAGTTTCCAGCACACTTTCAAGGAGGTTTGACCGGGAGAGTATCTGCCGGCCGGGGTTGAAGGTTGTGTTTTCCATTCCAAGACAAAGAATGTTGTCGTCCGGGTCCGGGAATATGGTGAAGAGCATAAGGCTGATCGTCAGTCCTTCCTTTCGGCTATGCAAGTGAAGCGGAGCTGAAAGACTTACCTTTTCATCAGACAAAATCCGGCGTATTCTGTCGGCATCTGTCTTCTGAAAAAATTCATACAGAATCTTTGGTTCGGGAGAATTCTCACTATCAAGAAATCTTTTTGCCCTGCTATTCAAGTCCTTTACCCGACCGGTTTTTCTTTCTATTAATAAAACCATGTATTCACCGGAATCGAGCAGCAGATTGTAGAAAAAGCCTGATTGTTCAACATCGTTTTGATCCGCATACTTATCAGAATCCGAATTTCGATCAGGGATCAAATCTTCAAATTCAGCATTCATCCTATCCATAAATCAAGTTGTTGCTTTCATTTTACCTTAACTTTCTTTTACTGTGATCGATGGAATTGGTTTCAACACAGGTTTGCTTTCTTGGAAAAAACACGATTTAGTGTAGGAATTTTCAGAAGGGGACTGACCTTTTACCGCCAACAGGAAGCTTCGGCCAGGGCAGGATGGGTGTATTCATGTTTCGGCCTGTTGAAAGAATGTAACATAGCTCATCTGGTGATGGTAAGGGTTACATTTATTCTGGAAGACATTGTCATTGGAATTTCCATGTCTTCATCAGTTTCGGGGAGGTTGGTAATCACTAGTTTTCCAGTGATTTTCTGTGACACGTTACTTTCTGTGATCAATCCATTGGACCGGTTTATTCTGACCTCTGAAATCTGATGTCCGGTCATACTTATCCGCCCGCTGTTACCGCCAATATTAATAGTATCGTTAGCGGGGGTATCAATCAGGCTGGCGACCCTTACGAGAATCATCTTTCCGGAAACATCCTTCAGGGTAGCTGTATTTTGAAGGTTAAGACTAACATCAGATGAAGTGGTTGAAAGGTTATAACGCCACGACTGCCCTATTTTCACAGGGTTTTCCGGGTAAAGGACCGAGGACTGTTCAAAATTCTGAAGAAAAAAATCCTTACTGAAGGTTTCTTCAAGGGAGGATTTATATTGTTGCCGGGTTTCTTCGTCCATATCGGAAAGGCTGTCGACACCGGCGAAAATTTTCTCCAATCCTTCTATATCATTGATCCGGCCTCTGTTGTCCATATAGACGGTAAACGATTTACCGGTAAGTACTTTCAGCATGTTATTTTGCGGCGAGTCCGGTCCGTCGGTATCAATGCTGACGGTATATGTCGAGGAAGTGGTAGTGATTTTCAATTTTGTATACCGGTATTTGATGGAATAGATATGGTCTTTTTCACCAGTCACTTTTCCGATTAAAGCCATGGTCATATCCATAGTAATCTCCTGGTTAATACCCATAACCTTCTGGACCATGGTGGTATGCACGTTTGTTTCAGAGGTAAAGGCCGTTCCCGGGTTCAGCTTGTACCTCAGGCTGACCTCCTGGGCATTTACCAGACCTGTAATCCAGGCAGCGACAGACACAAGGATAAGTATTTTTTTCATCGGGAGATTTTTCTTGAATGAGGTCATAATATAGGTATCGCAACGGCACCAGGAGCATCAGGCAGAGAGGATCGCCGGGTTGCACCCGTCAGAAGGGATAGATTGCCTTTATTCACCGGAGATAATCCTGCTTTTATTAAACGACAGGATAGCAGGTGATTGTTCATTCTCTCATTGCGATGATCTGTTCACGGTCGGGTCCTACCGAGACATAGGTTACAGGTACGCCTACTTCTTTTTCAAGGAAGGCGATATATTCATTCAGCTCTGGCGGAAAATCATCTTTTGACCGGATGTTAGTCAGGCTTGTGTTCCAGCCTTTTAGCGTGGTATAAATGGGTTCTGTATCTTCTGTGAGCAGATAGGGAAATTCTTTTTTGATTTGTCCGTCCTTCTTATAAGCAGTAGCCACGTTAATGGTGTCAAATTCATCGAGGACATCGGCCTTGGTCATAATAAGCTGGGTTACACCATTGAGCATGACGCTGTATTTCAGGGCAACCAGGTCGACCCATCCGCATCGCCGGGGTCTTCCGGTGGTTGATCCGAATTCATGGCCTTGTTCACGAAGTTTTTCACCTGTGGTGTCGAACAATTCGGTAGGGAAGGGGCCGCTACCCACCCGGGTGCAGTATGCCTTGAAGATTCCCATCACCTCGCCGATTGTTGAAGGGGCTACGCCAAGACCTGTGCAGGCACCGGCGCAAATGGTGTTTGAAGATGTAACAAAGGGATAAGAGCCGAAGTCGACGTCAAGAAGGGTTCCCTGGGCTCCTTCGGCGAGTACACGTTTACCATCTTTAAGGTAGCGGTTTACCAGGTGCTCGCTATCGACAAAAGTAAAACGCTTCAGGGTTTCAATACTGTCGAACCATTCTGTCTCATCTTTGGATACGTCATAATCGTAGTTGTACATCGACAGCAGGCTGCGGTGTTTTTCGAGCAGGGCATCGTACCGGGCTCTCAGATCCATTTCAATGTCACCAACACGCAGACCGTTCCTGCCGGTTTTATCCATGTAGGTTGGTCCGATACCTTTGAGCGTAGATCCGATTTTTGTCTTTCCTTTGGCCTTCTCTGAAGCAGCGTCGAGAGCCCGGTGTGAAGGCAGAATGAGATGGGCCTTTCGTGAAATAAGAAGATTTTTGGTTGGGTCGACACCTAGTTTTTCAAGTGCTTCAATTTCTTTCTTAAAGATGACGGGATCGAGGACTACGCCGTTACCGATCAGGTTAATCGTGTTTGCCCTGAAAATGCCCGACGGGATATTATGCAGGATATGCTTAATATTGTCAAACTCAAGGGTATGACCGGCATTAGGGCCTCCCTGAAATCGTGTGATCACATCGTAACCAGGAGACAGGACGTCAACAATTTTACCTTTTCCTTCATCTCCCCATTGTAAACCTAAAATAACGTCAATTTTCATCTGTTTATGTATTAAATCTTTAAGTCAGCTGGAATATCACTGTATTTGGGGCAGTGTATCATTCACAGTTGCAGGTGTTTTTACAGGCACACAAAAACGCAAGGACCTGAAGTGTTATTGTAAAAGGCTGTGTCCCTGCGTTTTTGACATTCATCATGAATGCCCTGTTATGCGGATAAAGATAAAAAAAATCCCTCAGGAAGAGGGATTTTTCGCAAACAAAGATTCAAAAAACTGTTTACATATCTTTATTCTCTTTACTGCGGCCATAGATGTAGAGTGAATGATGTGAAGGTTCAAAATTATTGAGTTCACAGGCAGTCCTGATGATTTCGTCGATCCGTGGATCGCAAAATTCGATGACCTTGCCGGTATTCAGGTCGATAAGGTGATCGTGCTGCATACATCGGTATGCCTTCTCGAACTGGGCGATGTTTTTACCGAACTGGTGTTTAATCACAAGGTTGCAGTCGAGCAGCAGCTCAATGGTATTGTAGAGCGTTGCCCTGCTCACCCGGTAATTCTTATTCTTCATGAAAATGTAGAGCGATTCTATGTCAAAGTGACCGTCGCGTGAATATATTTCATCCAGAATTGCGTAACGCTCCGGTGTTTTCCTGTGACCTTTCTTCTCCAGATATTCTGTAAATATCTTCTTAACGGTTTCCTTGGTTTCTTCACTGACCATAACTTAGACTAATTAAAAATAGCTGTTCAAATTAAGTAAAAATTTACGAGATAGGGAACACTGTTTAAAAGAAATTTAAATAAGAAAACTGATAAATAGCTGAAATATTATATAAAAAGCGATGATGATGGGTGACTTCGACCCGGAAGAAGCAAATAGCAGGGAATGAATTTCACTGATGATTACATGGCCTTTTCAGTTTTCTTTGATTTCTGCAGCGTCGACCCGGTGTACGCTCTCCACGCCTTTTGTTTTGATCAGGTTCATGATCAGGTTATTCAGGTCGCTGGTATTATGAACGTACAGGTCTATGGTTCCTTCGAAAACGCCGTCGTGACCGTGGAGGTTGATGGTTCTGATATTAACGCTGAGTTCCTTGGAAATGACGGTGGTAATATTGTTGTAGACGCCAAACTTGTCGTAGCCGTTCAGGTGTATTCTGGCCAGGTAAGAAAGGATCTTATGGGTGGTCCATTTGACGGGGATGACACGGTTGCCTTCACTTGACATCAGCCTGACGGCGTTTTCGCATCGTGACTGGTGAATGATCACATTGTCTTCCTCATCGCGATAGCCAATCACTTCATCACCCGGGATAGGATTACAGCATCTGGCCAGGGTATAATTGCGTTCTTCTTCGTTGATTTGTTCCCTGGCAACAAATGTTTTTTTGTCGGCAACCGTTATTTCTTCCTGTTCTTTTAAGCGTGCATTTTTCCCGACAGAAACTTCCCAGTATTTGACCCATTTACTCTTGGTATTTTTCCGGAGTATTTTTTTCAGGTCGTCGAGAGAGACGATGCCCGAGCCTAACTTGCTGTATAGTTCGTCCTTGGAGTTTGAGTCGTAGGCCGGCAGCAATTTTTTAAATACTCTTGAGCTGGGTTGGAGTTTAAGTTCGCCGAGTTTTTCCTCAAGGATTTTTTTCCCTTTTTCAATGCGGTTTTTTGTTTCGGCTTTAAGCGCGGCTTTGATGGCTGTTTTTGCCTTGGCTGTAACGGCGTAATCCAGTCTCTCGCGTTTGACCTTCTGGTTTTCGGAAGTAATGATCTCTACCTGGTCACCGCTGTGAAGCTTGTAGTTCAGGGGTACCAGGTGGTGATTCAGTTTGGCGCCGATGGCCTTGTTCCCGATCTCCGTATGTATTTCGTACGCAAAGTCAAGGGTTGTAGATCCCTGTGGCAGGGTTTTTACGTGACCACGAGGTGTAAAAACGAATATCTCGGAGGCGAACAGGTTAAGTTTAAAGTCGTCCATGAACTCGAGTGCATCCGAATCCGGGGTTTCGAGGAGTTCGCGTATCCGTTTAATCCATTTGTCGAGTTCAGAATCGGAAGCGCCGTGTTCCTTGTATTTCCAGTGTGCGGCAAAGCCACGCTCTGCAATTTCGTCCATCCTGCGCGACCTGATCTGTACTTCGATCCATTTTCCATAGGGGCCCATTACTGTAGCATGGAGGGCTTCGTAGCCATTGGCTTTAGGTGTTGAGACCCAGTCGCGGAGCCTGTCGGGCCGGGGCGGGTATATATCGGTAATCAGTGAGTAAATATTCCAGCACTGGGTTTTTTCAGGTATATCGGGAACCGGATCGAAGACAATACGGATAGCCAGCAGGTCGAAAATTTCTTCGAATGTCACATTTTTTTGCTGCATTTTGTTCCAGATGGAATAGATGGATTTGGGCCGGCCGCTGATGTCGAAGGTAATATGGTTTTTTTCCAGTTTGTCGATGATAGGCAGCGAAAATTTATTTATCAGATGAACCCTGCGTTCTTCATCATCTTTGAGCTTGGCACTGATCTCGTTATAGATTTTAGGGTAACGGTATTTCAGGCTGAGATCTTCGAGTTCGGTTTTGATGGCATAAAGGCCGAGCCGGTGTGCCAGGGGCGCAAACAGGTAGATCGTTTCGCCGGAGATCTTAATCTGTTTATGTCTCGGCATCCAGTCGAGTGTTCGCATGTTATGGAGCCGGTCGGCCAGCTTAATCAGGATTACCCTCACGTCTTCGGAAAGGGTAAGCAGCATCTTCCTGAAATTTTCGGCCTGTAGTGATGAGTTGGTGTCGAAGACCCCTGATATTTTGGTGAGTCCGTCGATAATCGTGGCTATTTTCTTTCCGAACTGGGATTCGATATCTTCGAGGGAGTAGTCGGTATCTTCAACCACGTCGTGGAGCAGGGCGGCAACGACAGATTTTACCCCCAGGCCGATTTCACGGTTCACGATCCTGGCAACACTTATGGGATGGACAATATAAGGCTCGCCGGACTTTCTTCTCATGTTCCGGTGTGCATCAGAGGCGATATTGAATGCCTTTATGATCAGTTCCCTGTCTTCTCTGGTGTTACAGTGAATACAGTTCTCAAGGAGATCATCAAACTGCCTCTGAATATCCGTCTGTTCTTTCTTCTCAATTACCGTCATCCTTCAGAGTTATTGGTAAGAATATGCATTTACTGCAAAGTTAGTGTTTTTATCCGATAACTGATTTTGGTTTCTTATGGATAAAACACCGTCACATGTCCGGTTTTTTCACCTCGTGTTCCGTTGTACGATTTGTACTGTATGTGATACACATATACACCTTCCTGGGCAGGATTAGTACCGTTAACGGTACCGTCCCAACCTTTCTCCGGATCTTCGGTTGTATAGACCGGCACACCTGCCCGGTTATAAATAATCATCAGGTATTCGGAAGGCCGGAAATCGAAGGCCGGAATGAACGAATCATTTCGACCATCGGCATTCGGGGTGAAAGCATCAGGCAGGTTTATGACGTTCGTTCCGACCCTTATTCTGAACCGGTTGGACTGTGAAACCGCATCGCCGGTCATATTCGCTGCTTCCACGTAATAGGTAAGCTCTCCTGTAAGGTGGCTGTTTACAACATTTACAAGGTTATCGGTATAGGTTACAACCCCCGGTAATGTAGTATCAAGCAGGGTAAAGCTACCATCGGCTTCCTTTCTGAAAATCCGGTATTCCATAACACCGCTATTCCATTCTTCATAGTCGTTCCACCACAATCTCACACTATTCCCCAATGTATCACACCTTAACAGAATATTCACAGCATTGTTCGAAGTGCTGATCACGTTGCCGCATGTGTTAACCGAGCCGATCTTGTAGTAATACTTTTCGGTTGCCGTAATGATGTTATCGTCGGTGAAGATAAAATGCCCTGTTGTAAGGTCGTAAATGCTTTGTATTGCCTGAAAATCAGACAGTGGATTGCTGGATCTTAGCAGGCTGAAGTCGTCCGTTTCACCATTCGGAGTATAGGAAAATGAGATATCTACATGGTTTTCGTCAGGCACCGTGGCGTACTCAATGTAAAGATTCGCCGGCGGAGCTGGCATACGGGTGTATTTCGTCGATATGTTGGAGAAGGATTCCAGGCCGTCATTCTTCACCGCCTCGATGAAATAACGGTAACTTGTATTTTCACTAACATTTTGGTCGTAATAAAAACTGTCGACAGCATTAACACCTGTTACAATTTCAAAGGGTGCGTTGGCGATGCTTCGCATTATCCTGTAGCCCGACACGTCGTTACCCCAGCCCTGGTAAAAGTTCCAGCTCACCTCTATCCGTGCCTGGCAGGAATCGTACTGAAGCCTGGTGAAAACGGTTGAATGGAGGCCGGGTTTGCGGATGCTTTCGTTGCCGGAGCTGTCAACGGCTGTCACACTGTAGAGCATGCTTTTTGAACCTGCCCCGCTGTTCAAGTGGGTATAGGTATTTTCAGTAGCCGGTACCGAGTCGAATTTTACCCCTTCATAGCCGTTCACGGTTTTTATTTCATAATAGAGGTCGTATTGCGCCACGTCGGTTGACGGACTTTGTGTCCAGTATATATGCGTGTCATTGGTGGCGGTATCAACAGTAACGTACGTAATATATGGCCTGGCCGGGGGAGTGTTGTCCTGGGCAAAAAGCCGTAATCCAGTCACAAGCATGACTAATAAAAGAAGGTAACGGAGAATTTCGTTTTTCATAACATAACCATTCACGTCAATATAACGATGGCAGACCTGTTTGCTATTGTTCTGCGAAGCATTAAAAATAATCTGATTCTTGGTCAATTGCAAAAAGTTTCGTATTAAGGACGATACATTAACTCAAAAAGGTAATTTCCGCAATCTGTCAACACGACCGGGAACAATGACGCTCACTATTAAGATAGCCTTCTGCGACAAATGATATAGGTGATCCTGGCGTTTTCGGTTGCCGGCTCTGCCTTACTGCCAGCCGTCCGGCTGAACCGGGCTGCCAACGTATGAGCAATCGAAGCATTTTTGGATGTTGACAAGAACCAGGTCATCTCCTATCAGTCCGGCGACATACATGTCACCAAGCATGGGCGGAACATAGGGATCATCCCATTTAATGGCCTTAACGATACAGTCCGAGAACCCGGTTTCGATATACCTTATCTTTAAATCTCGCCTGGAAATGATCAATCTGGCCGTATTAACGGCCGAAGCCGTGAACAAGCCGATGACCGGTGCATTGTCATTATCAACCTTGTGAATGTTACCTCTGAGGGCACCGGGAATAGGGTCGAAAAATCCGCCAGAGCCGGAATTTATTTCTTTCAATTTTCTCAGGTAAGTATACTGGTCCCTGGTCAGACTGTATACTTTAATTATGGCATTATACCTTATCGAGAGCTTCGGTGAGGTGGTGGATGATATAAAAAACAGGTTGATGTCGGAGAGCCTGTTTTCCCCCAGGCTTTCGGTTGAAGATATTGAGATGGGTGTTGAACTCATTTTTTGCCAACAGGGCCTTGTCCCTTTCAGGTTCACAGGTGGTACGATCATCCACGATTCATGCCATTTCCATTCATAATAATTTGTATTTCCGGCATCGCCGTGCGCTGCGGCATGTATTTCCACCCCTTCCTCTCCGGTGTATGGATGATATGGGGTATTGAAAAGTTCGTTATAATACACTGAATCGATTACCGGTGCCTTTATCAGGGTTTCATAATCAGATTCATAGACCCCACCTTTATTGTCAACAATTCTTAACATGTATTTTTGACCGGTTACCGGGATGAATGTTGAGTCGGACGCATATATACCTTTGGATGTATACGCCAGGTTAAAAGCCACACCCTCTTCGTCAACAATCCGGACCAGGGCATCCCCGACCGGACGCGTCACATTTTTGCCATACTGAAAGGAGGACGAAATAGTAACACTTGCAGCCGGTATTTCATTGGAAAGCCGGCCGTCAATGACGAGCACATCGTTGTATTTTTCAATTCCCGGCGGGGTAAATGGTTCAATACACGAAAAAGACAGCAACATAAGTAGTCCGAAGAGGGGAAAGGGACCTGAAGAATGTCGGTTTCGCATCTTAAAGGAGAAGGTTAAGGTTGTCAATGACCAAATGTAAAAATTTTCAGGGCATTAATTAATACATAAGTACCGTAATTCGGCATTCATGGTATAAATAGTTTTCACTTACCAGGTTTTCTGAACAAAGCCCGTGGGGGCACTGTTAACCCTCTGTGTTAAAACCGGAAGCATTTGTATCCTTTTCGTAACGGTGGATTTGGGAAATTCATATTACCCTTTGGAATCATGCTTTTTTGACCGGTTAAACACTGGTTAAGCCGGTCGTTCACTCCTAAGCGGTAATGAGAAATTTCGGGGAATATTTTCCTGCTGGCTGTAAAATATTATTTTTGTGTTGCCATGAGAATAAATCTGATCCCTGAGAGAATAAAGCATTTACATATTAGGCACATTCCCAAGCGGCAGCTGATCTTCATTCTGAGTGCAGTTGTTGGCCTCGCTGCAGGTCTGGGTGCGGTAATAATCAAGAATGCCGTCCATTTTCTGAAGGAATTAATAACCACAGGGCAAGCAGGGAATTTTCAGCATTATCTGTATTTTGTGTTTCCCATAGCCGGGTTGCTCATTGCCATGGTTTTCATCAAGTATATTAACCGGCGACCAGTTCAGCATGGTATACCAAGTGTGTTATATGCCATTTCACGGAACAACGGGATCATTCACAGCCATAACCTGTATTCGTCCATTATTTCAAGTGCCCTGACGGTCGGTTTTGGCGGATCGGTAGGTCTTGAAGGTCCGACCGTGGCCACCGGGGGCGCCATGGGTTCGCTGGCCGGCCGGCTGGCGAAACTTACTTATAAAGAAACCATTCTGCTTGTTGGTTGTGCCTCGGCAGGGGCTATGTCGGCCATTTTCAAAGCGCCTATTGCCGGCATCGTATTCGCCCTCGAAGTGATTATGCTCGACTTAACCGTCTTTAGCATGATACCATTGTTGATTGCCTCGGCCACGGCAGCACTGACGTCCTATTTTTTCCTGGGACAAAACTTTCTGTACTCGTTCCAGATCCAGGAACCTTTTCGCCTGGGCGACTTTTATCTCTATATTATTCTTGGGGTCTTTACCGGGTTGATTTCCGTTTATTTTATCCGGGTCTTTATTTTTATCTCTGAATGGTTCGATAAAATCCATTCATGGGTGAAGAGGCTCCTGATTGGTGGTGGTATTCTCGGTATCCTCATCTTTGTTTTTCCCTCGTTGTACGGTGAAGGTTACGAAGTGATTAACCGCGCATTACACGGGAATTATAGTTTCCTTTTCTCCGGAACCTTTTATGATACACTCGGTGGAAATACTATTTTCATCCTGTTCTTTCTTTTCCTGATGATCATCTTTAAAAGTATTGCCACTACACTCACCTTTGCAGCCGGTGGTGTTGGTGGTGTATTTGCCCCTTCCCTGTTCACCGGCGTGAATGCCGGCTTGTTCCTGGGTGTTTTGCTTAACCACCTGGGCATACATGTCTCGCTCAGTAATTTTGCCCTCGTAGGCATGGCCGGCCTCATTTCAGGTGTCATTCACGCCCCCCTTACGGCGATATTCCTGATTGCCGAGATTACGGGTGGAAATGAATTGTTTATGCCCCTTATGATCGCTTCTACCATCTCGTATGCCACGACACATATCTTCGTTAAAAATTCGGTATATGCAGTACAGCTCGCCAGGCGGGGCGAATTGATGACTCATCATAAGGATAAAAATATCCTGTTGATGATGAATGTCGGTGATCTTATCGAAACGAACTTTAGCGTGATTCATCCCGAGAATAAACTGGGCGATCTCGTTAAAACGATCAAGGACAGTCACCGCAATATATTCCCGGTTGTCGATAGTGACGGTACCTTCAAGGGCATTGTGAAAATGGACGATATACGTCATATTATGTTCGATGCCAGCCTGTACGACAAAACCCTGGTGAAAGACCTGATGTTTATGCCCGATAATATTATCGAGTACAATGAACGTATGGAAAGCGTGGCGCGCAAATTCCAGGAGAGCGGCCGGTATAACATTGCTGTTCTGAAAGACGGAAAATATATGGGCTTTGTCTCCAGAGCGAGAGTGTTCTCTTCCTACAGGGAGATGTTAAAGTTGTTCTCGGATGAGTGAGAAGGCACTTAAGGGAGGAACACCTGAAAGAAGTTTTTTTTTAACCACTAAGTCACGAGGAACACTGGTAAACCTACCATACATGCATCTGAAAAAATGGCCGTGCATTGGAATACAGCTGAGGAAATCCTTATTTCAAAAAAACAGGTGACACGCTCAGGCATAATTCCGGTCTATGGATTGCCTTATGGGAAAAACAGGATGATGGATCATGGAAAAATTACCACTAACCTTACCAGGGGGAAGAATTATACTTTTGACCGAATGGAGTACAAATATGTATAAAAAATACACAAAGAATGTGTAAAAAATACTCAGATGAATATTATTTAGGCATTAATTGAAAGAAAAGATGAAAAGTGATTTGTTAATGGATTTCAATATTGACAAGGCTAATAACAAAGTCCTTGTAAAAAAGGAATTTGCTGCATCACCGGCCTTTTTATGGGCTGCCTGGACGGAGAGCCGTTTACTTGATCAGTGGTGGGCCCCGAAACCATGGAAAGCAGGAACTAAAACTATGGATTTCAGTGAGGGTGGGAGTTGGATATACGCCATGACCAGTCCTGAGGGGGAGGAACACTGGTCACGTAACGATTATCTTAAAATAGGGTTTGCTGAGAAAGTCAGCAAACCAGTTTACGAAATATATTTCACCTTTCGTATGGTAATTGTTCCGCTGACTCGATTTTGATTAAAATATGGCTCTGATCGAAAGTACAGCAATATAGGTTGGCCTATCCATTGGT
>DASQZK010000740.1:0-2804 GCA_035638735.1 Bacteroidales bacterium | reverse complement strand
GACAATGGACGGCTGAAACACCCAACTTATATAAACTGAAACTTAGCCTGACTGATGGCAATAAGGTTCTGGATGAAACATCAAACCGGTTTGGCTTCCGGACTATTGAAATCCGGCACGGAGACGGGATCTATATCAACGGCACCAAGGTGAAGATGAAAGGCATCAACCGTCACGTCTGGTGGCCGGAGACCGGCCGGTGTGTCAATAAAGGCATTGACATGATGGATGTGCAGCTCATCAAAGAGATGAATATGAATGCTGTACGATGCTCCCACTATCCGCCCAACAAATCATTCCTGAATTATTGCGATTCACTCGGGCTATTTGTTATTGACGAACTGGCAGGTTGGCAGAATTATTATGATACTGGAGCAGGCTCTAAACTGGTCAGGGAGATGGTAATCCGCGATGTGAACCACCCTTCCGTCATTTTCTGGAGCAATGGCAATGAGGGCGGTCATAACCTGAACCTGGATGACGACTACGCGATCTACGATCCTTCATACCGCCCGGTTATTCACGCCCATCATAAACCCGGCCATGCTTTTAACGGGATCGACTGCAACCATTACGAAAGCTATAACAGTACGAAACATATCCTTCAGGACACGCTTATCTATATGACCACCGAGTTTCTACACAGTCAGAATGACGGTGGTGGCAGCGCCGGTCTCGACGATTACTGGGATCTGATGTACCATTCTAAAATGTCGGGTGGTGGATTTATCTGGGCGTTACTTGATGAAGGACTCGTACGCACCGACCTGCGCAATATTATCGATGTAAACGGAGTGAATGCCCCTGATGGCGTACTGGGTCCTCACCGGGAAAAAGAAGGCAGTTTTTATGCCATCAAAGATATTTATACTCCCGTTTATATTGACATGAAGGAACTCCCGACAAACTTCAAAGGAGAGATCCCGGTTGAAAACCGGTATTTTTATACCAACCTTAACAAATGCAACTTCAACTGGAAAACAGTAAAATTCAGAACACCAGATGATACACAACCGGGATATGAGGTAGTTGAAGAAGGAACCTTTACCGGAACTGATCTTGCTCCCGGACAGAATGGTACAATGACAATACCGCTGCCTGCTGACTGGAAGAAGGTGGACGGGTTGCTTTTAACAGCTGTCGACCCCTTTGGTAAGGATGTGTATACCCATTGCTGGAAGATCAAAAACAACACAGCCATTAACCAACCCTGGATGACCATCAGCGATGCTGAGAAAGCCACCATTGAGGAAGGAGAAGACAGCACGATTACCCTCACAGGGAATGGTGTTTCGGTTGCATTCAGTGAGAAAACCGGCACCATTACCAGTGTAAAAAGCAACAACAGTGGCGGACTCACATTTAACAACGGACCCATGCTGGTTGGAGGTCATGCCGATTTTGCCGGTATGAGTCATCACCTGGAGGGTGATAACGCTGTATTGGAGGCAAAATATAACGGAGACATGAAATCAGCCAAATGGACCATGCACAAAGACGGCTGGCTTGAACTGGAATACGAATATGCATTAAAAGGCGATTACCATTTCGCCGGGATTACCTTTGATTACCCGGAAGATTTCATCCTGTCAGCCAAATGGCTGGGACAGGGACCATACAGGGTATGGAAGAACCGGATGAAAGGCGGCGTACTGAACGTCTGGGAGAATGCATACAACAACACCCAGACCGGTTATTCTCCATGGATCTATCCTGAGTTTAAAGGATATTTTGCCGATGTGGCATGGATGGAGTTTAATACCGTAGAAGGTAAATTCATCATGGCCAGCAAGGAAGATAATTTGTTTGTCAGACTATTTGATTTCTACAGTCTGCCAGGTGTTCATCCACACCCGGGTCTGCCGGCCGGGGATATCAGTTTTCTGGATCTGATACCGGCTACAGGCTCCAAGATGAGTACATCCATAAATGCCCGGCCACATACATTTGGCCCGGAAAGTTTTATCAATTCAGTGGATACTACTTATCACCGGACCCTGTATTTCTATTTTGGTTTGAGAGATAAAGATTAAAATTCAATGTACAAGCACCTGTCAGGTTTTGGATACCTGACAGGTTTAAAACATTCATTACGTCATGCGTATCATCAATAAACTGCTCATTACATTTTCTCTAACCGGCATATTTTATCTTACATCACAAAATATTCATGGTCAACAACCACCTCAGGTATTTTTCACAGAAACTGCCGGTGCCTTTCCGATAGCAGGCAAAAATCACTTACCAGCTATTGTTATTGATACTACAGACGCAAAAGTGGTACAGATCGCAGCGGAGGCGCTGGCCAACGATGTTGAGCGTATCAGCGGACGCAAGCCTGTTGTATTGAAAAATCCTTCCAAACTGCCTGAATATGCTATCGTAATCGGAACCGCCGGTCAGTCAAAATACATTGACAAGCTGAGTGAAAAAGCGGACCTTCCGTTTGACAGCCTGAAGGGTACCTGGGAACGATACATCATCACACAAAGGGAAAAACCGGTAAGAGGCGTAAAAGAAGCTTTGATTATTGCCGGCAGCGACCGGCGTGGGACGGCTTATGGTGTGTTTGAATTGTCAAGACGAATGGGAGTCTCACCCTGGTACTGGTGGGCCGATGTGCTACCAGATCACCATGAAACAATAATGATCGGGGCAGACAACTACCTTAGCCATTCCCCTTCGGTTAGATACCGGGGAATATTCCTGAATGATGAAGACTGGGGATTACAACCGTGGGCTGCTAAAACTTTTGAATCGGAAACAGGAGACATAGGGCCAAAAACATACGCAAAAATTTTTGA
>DASQZK010000739.1:0-4513 GCA_035638735.1 Bacteroidales bacterium | reverse complement strand
CGCACCATCTGGTAGCGGCGCAGATCGTATACCTGCAGGCCTTCTACAGCCTTCTGCCGTGCATAAGACGTGAATCCGGATGAAACGGCTGCTGCGCCGATAAAAGATGACTTTACGAAATTTCTTCTTTGCATGTGTGTGAATTTTAGGGTTACTTCGTCGTTAACAGGAAGGTCAGCTCCCCGTTTGTGTCGGAAGGTGATTCGTATGTGTTGGAATTGTGCTTATAAAGATATAAAAAACGCCCGTAATTCCTGTCACTTGACAGTTATCTGAATTTAACAGGTCGCAGGGATTGTTTCTGAAATTTATTTGAAAGATTTCTGCCCGTTGTGTGTTTTGTATTATACATCTATAGTTGGCCCCTGCTTTGTTTAACCTGCCTTATGGACAGGAGGCTGTCTTTTCCACTCTGGTTTTCAGCAGGAATTGACAGCTTTAAATTCTGTTTAGAATTGGTGGTTATATTTATTTTATAGGGGGTATCCAATCGTCTCCCGTAGTTGTAGGCTCGGGAATGATGATACGTAATTTTTAAGAGGAACACGGATGATACGGATGCAACGGATTTTTACGGATTTGTTTAATCTCCATTCGAAGGCTCAATCCGTAATTTTAAATGGATCAAATCCGTGTCATCCGTGTTCCTCTTACATTTGTCCGCACTATTAGGTACGGGAGACAATTGGATACCCCCTTTTATTTTATTTTTAAAACAATGAAGATTTTAATTATCGAAGATGAAGTCAGTCTGTTGAATGATATCAGGGAGTACCTGGCTGCAGACGATCACCTGTGTGAGGTTGCATCTACTTTTTATGAGGCAGAAGATAAAACGGCTGTCAATTCTTACGATATGGTACTTCTTGATATTACACTTCCCGGTGGCAGCGGTATGGATATTCTAGGCTTGCTGAAAAAGCTGCATCCCGATACCGGTGTTATCATCGTCTCGGCCCGCGATTCCCTCAGCGATAAGTTATCCGGTCTTGATCTCGGAGCTGATGATTATATCACAAAACCGTTTCATTTGTCGGAACTAAATGCCAGAATTAAAGCCGTTTGGCGAAGGAAAAAATACAAGGGATATGCGACCCTCACCATGAACGAGATTTCTGTTACCCCTGATAACAGGGAAGCTAAAGTGAATGAAAGTAAACTGGATCTTACACGGAAAGAATTTGAGCTTCTGATGTTTTTTATTTCAAACAGGGAACGCGTGCTTTCCAGGGAATCTATTGCCGGGCATTTATGGGGTGATGATATTGATATGGCGGATAATTTCGATTTTATTTATACCCATATCAACAACCTGAGGAAGAAGATACAACAAGCCGGGGGAAGCGATTACATCAAAACTATATATGGGACCGGATATAAATTTACATCGCAATGAAATTACTAAAGAAAGTAACACGTTCCTATGCCATCGCCACAGCCGCTGCCTTATTGGCCGGTCTTATTGTTTTTTATCTTGTTTTGTTATGGATGGTCCGGCTCGAGAGCGATGAAAAGCTGGAGAACAGTGTAACGGGAATTTCTCATCAGATCAGCAACGGGGGTGCGCTTCCCTGGTTTCCGCCTTTTATTGAAACATCAGAATCATCACTAAAGCACGAAATGAAGGTTTTGGGCGATACGGCTGTCTTTGATTCTGTGGAGAAAGAAGCCGAGCCATATCGTGTGATTAATGTTGTAAAGAAAATTAACGGCCGGTTTTACACTATAACCGTCCGTTCGTCAGAGATTGAAAACGGTGAATTTATTACGTCGGCATTTATTATTCTGGCTGTCGTTTATACGGTCTTTATGTTTGGATTGCTTTTCATAATACGTCGGCAGTCGAACAGGTTATGGAAACCATTCTTCAGGCATCTTGCCGCCATCCGGTCCTTTTCTCTTTCACGGCTTCAACCTGTAAACCTGGATAAAACGGGAACCGATGAATTCGATGAGATGAAAAACGTTATCGAACAGCTTACCAGGCGGGCCGTTGACGATTATCTGAACCTGAAACAGTTCACAGAAAATGCGTCGCATGAATTACAAACACCCCTGGCATTGATGAAGGGAAAAGTGGAAACATTGTTAAATGACCAAAACCTCAGCGGTGAACAGTCGGAGAAGGTTAGAAGCATAGGGCAATCACTTAACCGCCTGGAGAGAGTAAATCGTAGTTTATTACTGCTGGCCCGTATTGAAAACCGGCAGTTTCCTGAAACGTCAGATCTGAATTTTGCCAGGCTTATTGAGGAACAGGTTGAACAGATGTCAGAACTGGCGGCTCTTAAAAATGTACGCATAGCATTTCCCGAACAAGGTGATTTCAGGATCAACATGAACCGCGAGCTTGCTGGGATACTGGTCGCTAATCTTTTGTCCAATGCTATCAGGTACACGCCGGAAGGCGGTAAGATAGAGTTTTTTACTTTTCACGGAGGGCTCAAGATTATGAATACCGGCAGTACGGAACTTCAAAAAAAGGAACGTCTCTTTCAACGTTTTGTGAAAGAAGATGATTCCGTATCGACACCGGGACTGGGTTTGTCGATTGTTAATGCCATTTGTGAATTGAACGGGCTTATCGCGGAATACAGGTGGGATAAGGACAGAAGCATGCATGTTTTCACTGTAGTCACATCGTGATGATGCGTGGTTGAGAATTTCTTGAGATTCTGAAGTTATCTTTAGCTGTCACTTAAAATAATACAAGTATGAAAACAATAACATTTTTATTAGCAAGCCTGCTTATATCTCTCGGCGCATGTTCACAGGTAACACCGCCGAAGGAGGTTGGAACTGCATTTCAGAAGAAATTTGATCAGGGGCAACATGTAAGGTGGAGCCGTGAGAATGACCGCGAATGGGAAGCTGAATTCGTTCTCGATGGTGCGAAGATGTCGGCCAATTTCGACAATTCAGGCTCATGGATAGAGACGGAGAAAGCTTTGAAAAAGAGTGAATTACCCGAATCTGTCATGAAGACCATAAAAACGGACTTTCCCGGTTATAAGATCAGTGAACCGGAGCAGGTTGAAAAACCCGGTTTTAACGGGTATGAAGTTGAACTCGAAAAGGGTGAGCAGACGCTTGAAGTTGTATTCTCGGAAGATGGTAACATCCTGAGTAAAACGACTGTTGAAGAAGGTGCCGAAGAGGAGGACTAATGTCAACCCAGGGCTACGTCGAGAAACATCATAGTAGCGAAACCGGCCATGGCACCAATGGTTGACAGGTCGGTTTCATTTCCGCTCTGGGATTCAGGGATGAGTTCTTCCACCACCACGAATATCATGGCACCGGCTGCGAATGCCAGGGCATAAGGCAGGGCAGGGCGCATCATCATAACCAGCCATGCTCCGAGTACGCCGGCGATTGGTTCCACGATACCTGATAGCTGGCCGTACCAAAATCCCCTGAATCTTGAAAAACCTTCACGCCGCAACGGGATGGATACAGCTGCACCTTCCGGAAAGTTTTGCAAGCCAATACCGAAAGCCAGTGCTATAGCACCACCCAGGGCACCAACATCTGGATTATTGGCGAGTGCTCCAAATGCCACCCCTACGGCAAGTCCTTCCGGGATGTTATGCAGGGTGATGGCCATGATGAGAAGCACGCTTCTTTGCCACGACGTTTTGATTCCTTCGGCTTTATCGGTCGACAGTCCCATGTGGAGGTGCGGCAGGATCTTATCGATGAGCAGCAGAAATGCTCCGCCTGCCAGAAAGCCGACAACAGCCGGCAACCAGGGCTTAGTGCCGCTTTCTTCAGCCATTTCGATGGCCGGCATCAACAGCGACCAGAAACTGGCTGCGATCATTACTCCTGCTGCAAAACCCAGCATGGCATTCAGGACTTTCACCTTAATAGTCTTGAAAAAGAAGATCATTGATGCCCCCAGGGCCGTGACAAACCAGGTGAATAATGTGGCAAAAAGAGCCAGTAAAACGGGGTCGTATTCTAAGAGGCGTTCCAGGTCCATATTTGTAGAAGTCAGTTTAGTTTTTTCTCGTTAACCTGTCAGGTTTGCATCCGTTCAACTGATCGACGACCAGTTAAACGTTTTCTTATACTGTTTTTTAAGTTGCTTTAGCAGGATGGCATGTTCTTCTTTCGTAAGACCTGGATCGTCATCTATAATCTCTTCGGCGATATTCCTGGCATACTGGAGGATTTGTCCGTCTTTACCCAGGTTCGCAATTTTAAGGTCGAAGGGAATGCCGCTTTGCTGCGTACCTTCAATGTCGCCCGGTCCGCGGAGTTTCATGTCGACTTCGGCAATTTCGAAACCATCGTTGGTGTCAACCATGGTTGCAATTCGTTTGCGGGCATCCTGAGAGAGCTTATACCCTGTCATCAGGATGCAATACGACTGGTCGGCTCCCCGGCCCACGCGCCCTCTAAGCTGATGAAGCTGTGATAGTCCGAAACGTTCCGCGCTTTCAATAACCATTACCGAAGCATTGGGGACATCCACCCCTACCTCGATCACCGTAGTTGCAACCATGAT
>DASQZK010000738.1:0-6188 GCA_035638735.1 Bacteroidales bacterium | reverse complement strand
CACCACTCCATCGAAGGCCTTTAGCAACTTTGAATTGTCTTTGCCCAGGCAAATCAGGGCTTTCACCCGTTCCCTGACCAGCGGGATCAGCGACTCGTAATCATTACCCTTGTCGGTGCCACCGGCAATCCATATCACAGGCGTATGCATGCTCTCAAGAGCATACCAGGTCGAGTTCACATTGGTAGCTTTCGAGTCGTTGATAAATTCAATACCGTGGACTTTCAAAACCGGTTCAAGCCTGTGTTCCACACTTTGGAAATCCATCAGGGCTTCACGGATGACTTCTTTGCGTATCTTCAGAACATTACCGGCAATACCGGCAGCCATACTGTTGTAGGTATTGTGCCGTCCGCGCAGCGAAAGCTCGTTTACCGACATCGAGAAATCAACATCGTCGAATTCAATCCGCATAAAATCCTGTTCATCGACCCAGGCAACATCATCGTCTTTTTTATGATACGCATAAGGCAACTGGCGGGCTTTCGAAACGATACGCTCAAGTTCCTTGATGGTGATTTCATCATCGGAACAGAACACAAAGTATTCATCTTCAGTAAGATTCTGTGTAATCCTGAATTTCGAATCAACATAATTTTGAAGATTGTAATCGTACCTGTCGAGGTGATCAGGGGTGATGTTCAGCAGGATGGCAATGTCGGCTTTAAATTTGTACATCCCGTCGAGCTGAAAACTACTGATCTCGAGAACGTAATAATCGTAATCCTCGGTTGCCACCTGGAAAGCAAAGCTTCGGCCAATGTTTCCGGCTATTCCGGCATTCATCCCGGCTTTTCGCAACATGTGATGGATCAGCGAGGTCGTGGTCGTTTTCCCGTTACTTCCCGTGACACATATTTTCTTGGCATCGGTATAACGACCGGCAAATTCTATTTCGGAAATGATCCGGATACCTTTTTTGTGTATTAACTGAATGATGGCGGAACTTTCGGGAATACCCGGACTCTTGATAATTGTGTCGGTATTCAGGATGAGTTTCTCGGTATGCCTGTTCTCCTCATAGGGAATATCGTAGGCTTCAAGCATTTCCTTGTGCCGGGGCTTGATCCTGCCATGGTCGGAAACAAACACGTCAAAGCCCTGTTTCTGTGCCAGAATGGCCGAACCAGTTCCGCTCTCACCGGCTCCTAATATTACTATTCTCTGTACCTGTTCCATATCCAACCCTTTTATATTTTTTACCTGATCTTAAGTGTTACAATAGTTATGACGGCGAGTAAGATCCCGATGATCCAGAACCGTGTTACAATTTTCGGTTCGGGATAACCCTTCATCTGGTAATGATGATGCAGGGGTGACATCCTGAATATTCGTCTTCCTTCCCCGTATTTTTTCCTTGTATATTTGAACCAGCTGACCTGCATCATTACCGAGAGGCTCTCCACAAGGAATATCCCGCATAGGATAGGTATAAGCAGTTCTTTCCGGATGATGATGGCAAAAACGGCGATGATCCCACCAATGGAAAGGCTACCTGTATCGCCCATAAAGACCTGTGCCGGGTAGGAGTTATACCAGAGGAAGCCCACGGTAGCCCCGATAAAGGCACTCGCATAAATCACAAGTTCACCGATATGCGGGATATACATGATGTTCAGGTAGTCGGCGATAATGGTGTTCCCCGACACATAGGCCAGTACCCCCAGAATAGTCCCTATTATGGCTGCCAGACCCGTCGCAAGCCCGTCCAGCCCGTCGGTCATATTCGCCCCGTTAGATACCGTGGTCACAATAAAAATTACCGCCAGTACGAAAACGATCCAGGCATACTTTGAAGCCTTATCTTTCATGAACCACACCAGCCATGCATAGTCAAATTCATTATTTTTGAGGAAGGGGATCGTCGTCAGTGTCGATTTTGTGTCTTCAACCTTGTAATATTTCCCGTTTTCGACAACCACTGGTGCTTTTGTTTCAACGGCCTGCATCACAGAGATGCGTTGTTTTTCCCTTATGGTTACGTCATGGCTGAAATAGAGCACGATGCCGACCATCAGCCCGAGACCTATCTGGCCCATAACCTTGAACTTACCGGCAAGTCCCTGCTTATTCTTCTTATACACCTTAATATAATCATCAAGGAATCCTATTAACCCGAGCCATAAGGTGGTAAGAAGCATCAGCTGGATATATACATTGGTAAGATCGCCGAACAGCAGGGTCGGGATAAGGATAGAAGCCAGGATGATAAGACCGCCCATGGTTGGTGTTCCCGACTTTTCCATCTGTCCGTGCAGGCCCAGGTCCCTGACCGTTTCCCCGATCTGCCTGCGCTGTAGAACACGAATAATACTTTTACCAAAAAGCATGGAAATAGACAGGGAGGTAATTACGGCAATAGCTGACCGGAAGGAGATGTATTGGAACACGCCTGCACCCGGAAAGTCGAGCTTATCAAGATATTCAAATAAATAGTAAAGCATCAGCTATACATTTAAATAGTTACGTAACTTTTCCCTGTCATCAAAATGATGTCTGACTCCTTTTATTTCCTGGTAGGTCTCATGTCCTTTTCCTGCCACCAGGATAATATCATTCTTACCGGCGAAGGCACAGGTTGCCCGTATGGCTTCATCACGATCGTTGATAGTAATTACCTTCTTCCCGAGCTCAGGTGTAAGACCGTCTTTCATTTCCCTGATGATGCCGGCCGGATCTTCATCCCTGGGATTGTCGGATGTAAGGACCACCTTGTCGCTTAATTCAGCCGCTATCCGGGCCATCTCAGGCCTCTTGGTGCGGTCGCGGTTGCCCCCGGCGCCCACAATGGTGATGACCTGTTGGTCTTTCTTCCTGATCCCCAGTATGGTAGACAGTACATTTTCGAGTGCATCAGGCGTGTGGGCATAATCGACAACGGCCGTCGGACCACCTTCTTTCCTGATGATCTCAAACCGCCCGTCAACGGGCATACATAAGCTGATCTGTTCCATGAGTTCCTGCTCATCGAAGCCGAGCAGTACACCGGTGCCATAAACAGCCAGTACATTATAGGCGTTGAACAACCCCGGGAGGCGCGTCCAGAATTCGGAATTATTTACCTGGAGAAGGTTCCCTTCAAAATGACTCTCCAGGATTTTCCCGCGGTAGTCGGCCATGCTTTTCATGGCATAACTGTGCACGGAAGCCCTGGTGTTCTGGACCATGACCCTGCCGTTACGGTCATCTGTATTTACCAAGGCAAAGGCACTGGCAGGCAGGTGGTCAAAAAACATTTTTTTAGCTTCGAGATAATCCCTGAAGGTCTTATGATAGTCGAGATGATCGTGGGTCAGGTTGGTAAAAATACCGCCCCTGAAAAGGAGCCCCTCTATACGTCTCTGGTGAATGGTATGTGAGGACACCTCCATGAAGACAAATTCGCATCCCGAATCGGCCATCTCCCGCATCACCGACTGCAGCTGTAAGGGGTCCGGCGTGGTATGGGTGGCAGCACGTGTTTTCCCGTCGAAGCGGACGTTCACCGTCGAGAGTAAGCCGGCTTTGTACCCGAGACCCCTGGCAATATCATAAAGAAGAGTGGCAACCGTTGTTTTCCCGTTGGTGCCGGTTACCCCTACAAGCTTCACGGCCGACGACGGATTGTCGTAGTAATTGGAAGCTATCAGGGCCAGGGCCCTTCTTGAATCTTCAACCTGTATGTAACATACTTCATCGCTGAGCACTTCCGGGAATACCTCGCATACAACATGCGATACGCCCCGGCTGACAACTGAGGGGATGAAGTCGTGGCCGTCGGCTTTCGTTCCCGGTACTGCCACAAACAAGTCTCCCCTGCCTGCTTCACGCGAATCAAAGAGAACTCTCCCTGTCAGGGTCTTTTTTTCACCCTTAATACCGGTAACATGGCATCCTTTTACTATGTCGTCGATGTTCCTCATCAGCTGTCGCTCAAACTCATTTCAAGGTTTATAGTCTGTCCCCGGCGGATAACCGATCCGGGCGTCAATGACTGACCGCGCACCGTTCCCCGCCCGTTTACCCGGACCTTAAGACCCGATTTTTCGAGAAGGTAAACGGCATCTTTCAGCCCCATATCTTTAACATTGGGCACCAGGTTTTTCTGTACTTCGCGAGGCAGGATCCTGACCGACTCACCGTCCGACACGGTAGAGACCCATTTATCGCCATTATTCTCATCCTCGATTTTTACGCCCAGTGAAGAGAGCGTTTCAGACAGTTCATGGTATGAACCGCTTTTAGAATAAGGAGCCTCGGCTACCACAGGTCTGCCGGGGGCATTTACCGGATCGTGTATATCGAGCTGTGTGGCATAGACCTTATTGGCAACCTCGAGAAAAACAGGACCGGCAACCAGGCTGCCATAATAAATGTCGTTCGAGGGTGAATTGATAACCACAATACAGCTGTATTTTGGATCATCGGCCGGGAAATAGCCAACAAAAGAAGCCTGGTAAGATATCCTTGACTTCACCTTGTAACCCGTCTTCTTATCGGGTATCTGTGCCGTACCGGTTTTTCCTGCGATCCTGAAGTTCGTTTTACTAAGGCTGCGGGCCGTCCCGTTTTCTACTACACCGTTCAGCATGGTATGCATGTCCCCGAGGGTTTTCCGGGTACATATCGACGGGTTCAGCACTTCCGGATCAAACCGTTCCACCCTGTTTCCGCGATAACGGATTTCTTTAACGAAACGGGGCTTCACCTCTTTGCCGTTATTAGCAATGGCATTATAAAAGGTAAGTATCTGCAGAGGTGTGAGGGTAAGCTCGTAACCCATGGCAATCATTGGCAATGACACTCCCGACCAGTCGGAATGCGAGGGTGATTTGATAAACGGCTCTCCTTCACCCATAATTTCAATACCAAGCTTCCGGTTAAGTCCCAGATCGTACAATCCCTTGATAAACTGGTCCTCCCTGCCTTTATAGTGATCGTATATGACCCTTGTTATCCCAACGTTTGAAGAAATTTCGAACGCTTTTTTTACCGTTATGGTCTTCGGTTCATTTCTCTCACTGTCCTCCACCTTCACACCATAATAATGGGTAACCCCATTATTAATATTGATGGAATCATCGATACTTATAAGGCCGTCGTCAAGGGCTACCATCAGGCTGGCAGCTTTAAAGGTGGAACCCGGAACGGTACTTTCACCGACACCAAAATTCACCGATTCCCAGTAGCCGCCGTTCGACCGGCGCTGCAGGTTGGCGATGGCCTTGATATCGCCGGTTTTCACTTCCATCAGGATAGCCGTGCCATGATGCGCATTATGTTTTTGCAGCTGCTTATACAGGGCTTTCTCGGCAACATCCTGGATGTTGAGGTCTATGGTTGTGACCACATCCATCCCGTCTTCAGGGTCAACTTCATTCTTATCGTAGAGGGGAACATAGATATTCCCTTTCAGCCGTTTGAACAGGCGCAATCCTTCTTTACCTCTAAGGGCCTCGTCGTAGGCCCCTTCAAGACCAACAATATTGCCGCGTTCACTCTCGGTGGTCGAACCGATTGTACGCGAGGCCAGATAGCCGTTAGGTTTGACACGTTCACTCTTTTCGATAAAACGCACACCGCCTTTATACCTTCCACGGTTGAAGATGGGGAACTCCCTGGCTTTGATCATCTGGTCGTAGGTGATGTCCCGCTTCACGAGGTAGTACTGGAGTTTTGCCTGCCTGGCCCTGATGAGGTTACGTTTGTAGTCCACCCACGATTTGTCACCAAACGTGGTTGAAAGAGCCCTGGAAAGCTGATCAACATGATCGTAAAAGACGTTATCGGTGAGGCTGTCGACTGTAAGATCGAGGCGTATGTCGTAATAAGGCACGGAAACCGCAAGCAGCTTACCATCGGAACTATAGATGTCGCCGCGGTTGGCTTCAATGTTGACCTGCCTGATAGGAGCCGTATCGGAATCGACCGACCACTTGTCGCGCTCACCAAACTGAAGCCATACTATCCGTCCGACGATCGACAGACCGGTGAGTGCCATTAAAAGGTAAACGACACCTACTCTCCATAATATGTCTTTCTTTACCGACACCTTCAGTTACTTCTTTTTAATCTCAATTTTTTTTGGCGGTTCCTGCGATTCTTTCAGGTCAAGGCCTTTCCGGCTAACCTCATCGGCCACCTCGGTCTGCCTGCTGAGCTTCATAAGTTCGGAGGAAACAAAAATGGCTTTGGATCTCAGTTCACCG
>DASQZK010000737.1:0-3252 GCA_035638735.1 Bacteroidales bacterium | reverse complement strand
AACATCATAATAGGCCACATTTTTTTCCTTAACAATGAAAGGCGTTACCGGTATGGGCCGCTGCTGTCCCTGCTGTCCCTTGCTCCCCTTCTTACTGCATGATGAAACAGTCAGTAATAAAACCGGTATACATATTGCCACTATTGAATTAATACGAATTGTCTTCATTACCAAACAAATTAATAGTTTACGCTAATCCTCCCAAGAGCTTTCTCAACATCGAGCTTAGACGAAAGTACCATAAACAATGCATTAATATTGTTGATTTGCGCCGTCCGCAGATCAGTCTCCGAAACAATAACTTCAAGGTAGGTCTTTATCCCCTGGTCATATTGCGACTTAACCGTGTTATAGACTTCTTTAGCAATTTTTACATTTTCGGTGGTTGAATTATATGAGGCAACGTAACTTTTATATGAAGCAACAGCTTGCATAATCTCATTATCCATCTGATTGCGGAAATTCAGGGTGTCGAGAGCCAGCCTTTCATAAGTCAGGTTAGCTTTCTTGAGGCTCTGTATTCGTCGTGCACCTTCAAAAATGGGAAACGACAGGGTAAGTCCGAAAGATGAATTAGGAAACATAAGGTTGTAAAGATCTCCAAAATTGTCGTTATGATAAGCCAGGTTATAATTGGCATATCCCGAAAGTGACGGCAGGAAGTCAAGACGATAGTAATCGACCATGGCTTTTTGAAGATGCAGATTTGTCTTCAGTAACTGATACTCGATTCTTTTTCCGTAATCAAGCTCGTTTACAGATTCGATCATTATTTCGTTATGCATCTTCGTATAGTCTTTTTCCAGGTTTAGCGGTTGATCTATGGGATATCCCATCAGCCTTTTCAAATGGCTCATGTTTGAATTCAGTGCTTCACCGGCATTTACAAGTTGTGCTTTGGCATTGTTCAACGATATGGTGGCTCGTTTATAATCGATATTATCGCTTGCGCCACTCTGGTATCGGGCGAATGCATCACGAAGGCTTATGTTTATGCGTTGGATGTCTTCCCTGATGATGCCCACCTGCTGAGCTGCACTCAACACCCCGTAATAAGCCTTACTGATGTCCACCACCAGACCGATAAGTGTTTCTTTCGTGGTCTGTTTAGCCTGTTTGCGGTAATAACCGGAAGTCCTCGCTGCCAGGTATACATTGGAATTAAAAAGCACCTGGCTGGCAGAAAAGGAGATGGTGGAATTGTTTTTTACCCCGGTTGTAATTTCAGTTTTTGGTCCGGAAGGATTTGTGAAGTCAGGGAGAAAAATAACCGGTTGTTTCAGGTAATGCTGGTAATCGGCACTCGAGGTTATCTGAGGCAGCCAGTCGGAGTAGGCTATGCGGATATCCTGTTGTGAGATACGCTCATCCAGTTTCAACTGTTGCACCATAGGCTGATGATCCATGGCATACGACAGGCAGTCGTCGAGGTCAAGGCTGTCGGGAAGAGTAGTGGCCGGGCTTACCTGCTGCGAGAAGACATTTAAAGGTAAAACCAGGAATAAGGCTGGAATAACCATGTAACGGTTAAACCATGCACGCAGGGAAATGGCGCTGATGACGTAAGAATGAACATGAAAATACATTACATACTATTTTCTGGTCAGTAACATGTTGGACCATAGCTAAACTGTCGCATGATCTCTAAATACTGAAGGTAAACACCTCTGATGGCGTTTGGTTTGATAGACATCGGAATTTGGAAGAAAACAAGCATACGCCTTTCCGGATACCATGGCCGTCAGAAAATAATGATAAGTCTACCTTCCTGGTCAGTCTGACCAGTCCAGAACCTTTGTCAGGTTGGCTTTTACTCTAGGCCATTCCGGTTTAAGTATACTGTAATAAATGGTGTCTCTCCGCCGGTTGTCTGTCATCAGGGTGTGGCTCCTGAGGATGCCTTCTTCGGTCATGCCACATCGCAGGAGCCCTTTTCTGGCTGGTATATTCAGGATATCCGTCTTGCTTTCAATACGCTCCATGTCGAGTTCTTCGAAACAGTGGCAGATCATCAGGTATTTCATGTGAAGGTTTATGCCGCTGCCATGCCATTCCTGCCCGAGCCAGGTCCATCCTGTTTCCACACGCCTGTCGCGAACGGAGACATTACCTATACTTGTCGACCCTGCTATTTTTCCGGTAAGATTGTCGATAACCGTATAAGCTGCCCTTGTCTTCATCCGGTTTTCGTTAACAGCTGCCTTTACCCAACTATATAATACCGCAGAATCGGATAAATTATGTGTGAACCATACCCACATCCTGCTTTCTGTGGTAAGTTCCCTGAATGCCTCATAATCATCAATAGTCATCCTCCGGAGAAGAACCCGCTTGTTCTGGAGCTCATGATTAAAACTGAACATGACAGTAGATTGTTAAGTTCATGAATCCTTTTACATAGTCGACCAAAGTATAACAATCAGGTTAAACCTCTGTTTAAGGAAGACATAATTTCTTAGCCGGGAGGTTGTCTGCCAATACGTCGGTATTCCATGTCCGGTCTTTCTATTTTTCGTGCAGCTGCCTGTATTTCCTCACGGAGAGCTAATAGCCTGCCCCGTCCCAACGGGGAACACAAATGAGATGATACTCTTGTGAGCAACCGAGTGTAACGAGCTCGCAGCCTGCCCCGTCTTAACGGGGAATTCCATTGAAAATATTTTTGCTGTGAGCAATAAAGTAAATGCCCGTCCGGCAAACGGAAAAAACAACAGGTAGGTGTGGAATGTCAGGATACTCTATAACGCTGATGGTAACAGAAGTTTCTCAACAATGTTAAATTTTGACAGGACACCAGTGATTACTTTTATTTATATATGCACAGATTTTCTGCCTGGAAGGTTCCCGGTTATTTTGCCTCCTGGACGTGTAATTTCCTGGCCCCGCATAAACTATGGAATTCTTCAGTTTTATTACTTATATTTGAATATAGAAGAAAAAAAGTAGTACATGATGTTTTTTCATGGCGACAAAATAAAATGGTACGTACTTTGAAAGCCCGATAAAAAGGAGAGAAAACATTTTCAGGAGTTTCATTGTATACTAATATATTCAATCGTATCGGCTGTTAGGCTATTTTAAGAACCCAAAATGAAGAACTACATCTATCAGTTCGTTTCGAACCGTGAGTGGGATTTTCCGTCATTGGATTCTATACTCGGAAATACGCGCAATTTTGGAAAAAATCATCTCCATCTCCCCGGAGGTTCTCGGCAAGGTTACTTTACCGGTAAGGTTATGATTATAACGGGG
>DASQZK010000736.1:0-4542 GCA_035638735.1 Bacteroidales bacterium | reverse complement strand
TAAATCATTTTTAACAAATGTTTAGCATTTCAGATTAAACCATCAAGCGTTAAAAGGGTTTAATTTGTAAAACTTTTAATAGGTGAAGAGAGAAATTATTTTTTTAAGATAAAATTATAAGACATAGTATGAGAAAGATTTTGATTATCAGTTTGATAAGTATTGTTACGATTTCAAATATGTTTTCACAGCCGGCACCCCCGGCAGAAAAAAGCAAAATAACCGGGAAGGTTGTGGACGCTACTGAAAATGCACCTCTTGAATTTGCGACAGTGTCAGTGTATACCACAGATTCAACCCTTGTTACTGGCACTATTACCGGGAATGACGGGATTTTTAACCTTGAAGTAAAGCCCGGGGATTATTACCTGGTGGTACAGTTTATTGCATATCAGAAAAGAATAATTAACAACGTATCCGTTATTTCCCGTAACCAGACGGTTGAAGTGGGGACTGTTCGACTGGAGTCTGAAACTAAACAGTTGTCGGAAGTAACGGTTCGCGGTGAGAAAAGTGAAATGGTAATAGGTGTAGACCGCAAAATATTCAATGTGGGGAAAGACCTAAGCAATACAGGAAATTCTGCGGCTCAGATACTGGATAATATACCAACAGTATCTGTTGATGAAGAAGGAACGATCAGCCTTCGCGGAAGTCAGAACCTGCAGGTGCTGATCGATGGTAAACCCTCCGGCCTGGTGAGCTCAGGGAATACCAATGCATTAAATTCTTTGCCTGGTAATATGATCGACCGGGTGGAAATTATCACTAACCCAAGTGCGCGTTACCAGGCGCAGGGTATGGCCGGGATCATCAATATTATCCTGAAAAAAGACCAGCGTCGGGGTGTCAACGGCTCTTTTGAACTGTCTGCCGGTCATCCGGATGATTATTCAGCTGCTGCGAACGTGAATTTTCGCAGGGAACATATCAATTATTTCGTAAACTACGGAGTGAATTACGATAAAAGACCGGGAAATGGCAGTTCTTACCAGGAATTTACCCTGCCGGATACCTCGTTTATCACCAGGCTCGACCGCGACAGGACCAGAAGTGGTTTCTCACAGAACCTCCGCGGCGGTGCTGACATATTTCTTGGTCCGAAAACGACACTCACCGCTGCAGCACTTGTAAATATTGGAAATGAGGACAATAAAACCAATGTCCGTTACAGGGATTATACCGCTGATGAGATCCTGAAAAAGATCACATATCGTCACGATGATGAAAGTGAACAGGAACAGAATATGGAATTCTCCCTCAACCTGGATAAAAAGTTTAGTAGTGATAAACATAAGCTGACGGCATTTGTACAGTACAGGGATAATGGTGATGTGGAAAAGTCGAAACTAAATGAGAACCGGGCCAATTCATCCGGTGAGATTATTAATGCTGATGCAGTTTTGCAGAAGTCACGCAACGAAGAAAATCAAAGAAATATTCTTGTTCAGGCCGATTATGTTTATCCTTTTAGTGATGACGGAAAATTTGAAACAGGTTACCGTAGTGAATTCCGGAAAATAACCAATCCATACAAGGTTGAACAGCAGAATTCGGAAGGAAACTGGTATTCTCTTCCCGGATATACCAACAATTTTGATTACACAGAGAACATTTATGCTGGTTACCTGCAGGCAGGCAACAAGTTTGGAAAATTCTCACTGCAGCTGGGGTTGCGTTCTGAATTGTCGGATATTTATACAAAACTGGTAGAAACCAACCAGAATAATCATAAAACATATATTGATTTCTTTCCTACAGTGCATACATCCTTCAATTTTAATGAAATGCATTCATTGCAGTTAAGCTACAGCCGCAGGATCAACCGGCCGCATTTCTGGTGGCTGAACCCGTTCCATACCTTTAGCGATGCCCGTAATATTCGCACCGGTAATCCGAATCTCGACCCCGAGTATACTGATGCATATGAAACCGGATATATGTATAATAACGGGAAAACATCACTTTACGGAGGCCTTTATTATAATCATACCACCGGTGATATTGAAAGAATTCACACAGTGGATTCTGCCGGAATCAGTTATATGATGCCAATAAACCTGGGAATACAGGATTCCTACGGCGCAGAAACCAATTTTTCTTTTGAACCTTTTAAATGGTGGAATTTATCTGCAAATTTCAACTTCTTCCGGCGCATGGTTGATGGCACCTATGAAGGGCAGGATCTATCGAGCGATACCTGGTCATGGGATACCCGGATCAATTCCCGGATGCGTTTTAAAAATACCATCAATTTCCAGACAACCTTTTTCTACAGAGGTCAGCAGGAAACACCCCAGGGTTTACGCAAGCCTTTTTACATGATGAACATGGCGCTGGGAAAGGATATTTTCAACGGCAAAGGAACGCTTACACTGAATGTACGCGATGTATTGAACAGTCGTGAATTCAGATATATTCTGATGACAGATGAACTTTATTCTGATAACAAATTCCGGTGGTCGGAAAGAAGCTTTTCATTGTCCTTTATATACCGGTTAAACCAGAAGAATAAAATGCCCCCTTCCCGGAATAATAATCAGCAACAAGGCGGAGGTGGTGACGATATGGAGTTTTGATGTTGGAAAGGTAACAAGTTCCCACAAATGGATAGCCGGTTAACTTCTTGTGAAGTATAACCGGCTATTTTACTTTAATTTATATCTTTTCTGTAAAATATTTGTAGAAAAGGGGAATTGTTTCTATTCCTTTATAAAAATGCGACAACGGATAATTCTCGTTGGGCGAATGAATAGCATCTGACTCGAGTCCGAATCCCATCAGAATAGATTTAACACCCAGTACTTCTTCAAAATCCGATACTATGGGAATACTGCCTCCACTTCGCGTAGGGATGGGTTTTTTCCCGAATGTTTGTTCGATTGCTTTACTGGCAGCAAGATATGCAGGCGTATCAGTGGGAGCCACATACCCTTCTCCGCCATGGAGCCGTGTAACTTTCACGCTTACTCCGGCAGGAGCAATGGCTTTGAAATGTTTTTCAAAGAGTTTATCAATCTCTGTTGATTTTTGGTGGGGTACCAGTCTCATAGATATTTTGGCATATGCTTTTGAAGGAAGTACTGTTTTTGCTCCTTCTCCTGTATATCCGCCCCAGATACCGCAGACATCCAGTGTAGGGCGGATACCGGTTCTTTCCAGGGTAGTATATCCTTTTTCACCGACTAATTCATCCACTCCGATATCTTTCTTATACTGCTCAGCATCAAAGGGGGCCCGGGCCATTTCGGCACGTTCCTGATCACTTAATTCCAGCACATCATCATAAAAGCCTTCAATGGTTATGTGGTTATTTTCATCGGTAAGCGAAGCAATCATTTTGGACAGGACATTGACCGGATTGGCAACGGCGCCACCATATAACCCTGAATGAAGGTCCCTGTTTGGCCCTGTGACTTCAACTTCAAAATAGCTTAATCCTCTGAGGCCTACTGTTATCGATGGCGTGTCGCTGGCAATCATGGTAGTATCGGAAATAAGGATTATGTCACTGCTAAGCTTTTCCCGGTGTGCCTGGCAGAAAGTTTTTAAGCTGGGGGAACCAATCTCTTCCTCTCCTTCAATCATGAATTTAACATTGCAGGGAAGTGTACTGGTTTTATTCATCAGCTCAAAGGCCTTCACATGCATAAAAAACTGTCCCTTGTCGTCATCCGCCCCGCGTGCATAAATCTTTCCGTCTCTTATCTCAGGCTCAAATGGTTTCGATTTCCACAACTCCAATGGTTCGGCAGGTTGTACATCATAATGTCCGTAAATCAGTATTGTTGGTAAAGAAGAATCGATGATTTTCTCGCCATAGACCACCGGATGTCCGTCGGTAGATATTACTTCAGCGTGATCCGCACCGGCATCAAAAAGGCTTTTTTTGATATATTCAGTGGCCCGTGCCATATCAGGTTTGTTCTTTTCATTGGCACTCACCGACGGGATCCTGATCAGTCCAAACAACTCCTCCAGGAAACGCTCTTTATTTTTTTCTACATAGTCTTTAATAACTTCCATTTATTCAAAATTTTTAGGTTATTGTAACAGAAGTGTTAAAGGTAATAAATAAAGAGGGTTTTCTCTTCAATAGAGAAGTATGTTATTGAAAAGGGGGTAAAAAGCAGAGACGCTAATGGTTATTTTACCTCATTTTTGTCTTTTACATAATGATCATGTGCAACCTCAAGCTTATTATAAAAATCCTTCCCGTATTTACGTACCAGCGCATCTTTAACGAAACGAAATACCGGTACATCTTCTTTTTCTCCGAGAGTTCTGGCGGCATCGCAGAGTTCCCAGATATCATAATTCACGGCATCAAAGTCGCTGTATTTTTTTATCCTGACAGGATAGAGATGACAGGAAACCGGCTTGCGGAATTTTATTTTTTTGTCGTGATAAGCTTTTTCGATAGCACACTTGGCTACTCCGTTTTCGAAAAATGTATAAGCACATTCTTTGCCGTTCACTAACATGGTAACCGTGTCTCCTTCTTCATCAACATAGTGGAGCCCTTCCCGCTCTGTTACCTCG
>DASQZK010000735.1:0-6545 GCA_035638735.1 Bacteroidales bacterium | reverse complement strand
ATAAGCAGATCGGAGACCGAACGCGTCATGCTGACGATAAGGGTACCCAGGGCGTGGTGTCCGTAATGACGTACGTGTTCTTCCACGGCCAGGAAGCAGGTCACCACGGCATGTGCTTCAGGGCCCAGGAGATCGAAGTCGCGCGTAAAGGGACGGTTGGTTTTTAGCTCGTTATTAAGCAGGGTGAGTCGTTTTTCTTCATTCCACAGGGCGTAATCGAAATCCGGAAAACCCGATACGTCCATGAGTTGCGAGAGCGCTTTCTCATAATAAGAGCTGTTTTGACGGATGTCGAGCTGTGCCAGGTGGAAGCCGAAAGTCTGCACCAGCCTGATAGAGTCACGCAGATCACTCACTGCGATTTTGGAAGCACCGATGTCGCGGAGGGCATCCGAGAGTACCTGGAGATCGTCGATCAGTTGCCTGGATCGTGTATAACTACCCTGCCGTTCTTTCAGGTAAACGCCTTGTTCGAGGTCTGACTCAACGGGCAGCCTGGCGATGAGCAGATGGACGTACTGCCGAAAGATCTCCTTATTGTATTTTTCAAGGATATAGCTGGTACAGTCGCCCAGGTCCATGGTAATAGAGCTTATTTTGTTTTTCAGCGCGGCCGGAACTCCGGAAAATTCGGAATAAAAACTGAGTTTCTCGGCCAGCTCCGTCAGGTTTGTCCTGATAAGGGCAAAGGCATTTAATCGAAGTTGCCGCAGGGTATACCGCGTGATCTCTGCCGTCACCAGAGGGTGACCATCACGATCGCCGCCTACCCAGTTGCCGAAGCTTAGCCTGGGAAACATGGAGGCTTCATTCAGCGATTCGGTATTGAAACCAACTTCTTCCCAGGCTTGCAGAAATTTCTGGTCGAGAACGGGCAGGGCAATGGGGAAGACGTTAACCAGGTAATGGATGACGTTGGCCAGCTCGGACTTAACGTCAGGCTTCTCAAGGAAGATATCGTCGATAAGCCACAACCGGTGAAGCGACAGTTTGATGTCGTTACGGATACTATCCTTCTCAAGACGTGTATACATGCTGTTTTCACGCTGGACCAGCAGCAGGTAAAGATGACGGTATTCGGCCAGTACGACCGGCCGTTTTGCCTCGGTAGGATGGGCGGTAAGCACCGGCTGGACACTTATATTTTTCAGCTCCGGCAGGATATCCTTCTCGGTGAGTCCTGCCTGCTTAAGGATCTCGAGGTTGTTTCCCCAAAGGCCGTTAATGCTTTTAAGCCCACCCTGGTTTTCCCGCTGGCGGCGGTTCTGTACCGCCCCGTTTACCTCTACCAGGTTCAGGAGCTGGAAGATCAGTCCGTATAAGTGTAGTATCTTTTGAGTGGATACGGTCTTCTCTATCTTAACCTTATCGTTGATCCATGGAATATATGGTATAAGATGACTTTCGTTGTTTTCTTCGAGGACTTCCTGCAGGCAGCGAAGCAGGAATTCAAGATCATGATAGGGCTTGCCTAATTTATCTTTTACTAACTGAAAGGTAGGACTCATAGGATGTAATGTTTCTTA
Source organism: Bacteroidales bacterium (assembly GCA_035638735.1). Classification (GTDB taxonomy): domain Bacteria; phylum Bacteroidota; class Bacteroidia; order Bacteroidales; genus DASQZK01. The sequence goes on along the minus strand of DASQZK010000735.1, from coordinate 5,019 downwards.
TTTAAACAGCAGCGGCCTTTAAATGTTGATAAATCTCCATACAAGAGTCCGCTCAGAAAAGTGTGTCAATTGTTGTAGGGACACGCCATGCGGAGGTCCCTGATTTTTTTACGGCCCACCACTTCTTTTAGTTGAGACCTGTATCCCCCGTTTGATTTATTTTGTAAATTGCTGCAAAAAAATATATGTATAAAATCCTCGCTATTATCCTGCTTTCGGGCTTTACACTGTTTTCCTGGTCGCAGGTTGACGATGGGTCTGCTGCATGGGGAACAGACTCACTAAATGAACAGCTGGTGAGTGACATGGAATACGCCGACCTGGGATTCCTCTGGTTTGGAGACCTCTCACAGGATAGCCGGCTGGGATTTACCGGTGACAATTATCAGCGCCTACAGATCAGGTTTGTTTCGGTAATAAAAAACTATGATAATCCGTTCGAATATTTTCTCTACGGGAAATCACGAACGGCGAATCACACCTGTGATTTGCAGGGTTCGCTTGTGATTGCCGAAGTTGGCGTGATCGAAGATGAAGAACACCCGGATCTTACCAGGGGTTATGCCTCCGGGGACTATGTTATGTTCGAGGATCAAAGCTGTTTTTCTGCCGGCGTTTACCGGGGAAACTTCCTCACAAGATTTTATATCGATAAAAACGGGACCTTTCATTACGATGACCTCGACATTGATAATCCCCGCTTTACCAATAATGAGTTCACTGGTGACTGGGAGGAGTATTTCTCGGATACCATACGCACTGCCAACTGGGGAGACCGGCGTATCCCGGATTCCGGCGATCTTGATGCCGGTGAGAAAGCGTTTTACCCGGCTTATAAATACCAGCAGTATGGTTGGAAAGAATATTTGGAAGAGCGGAAGAAAGCAGAGGTAGGGGAGAAAGGGGAGGAATGGTGGAAGAGGTAGGACGCAGGAGCGTCCCTGCGACAAATAACTTTTCTGAACAGTCTCCTAAGGTTTAACTGGACATGGCCGGCGACCAGCTTCGACTCCGCTACCGCCACCTCTGAAGCTGAAGGCGGTACATGGTCAGCGACCTTAGCCGAGAGCGGAGGACCACGGAGTGGTCATTATTATCGTAGTCATGGTCACCTCCATCGGACCCGTGCAGTGGAAAATATGATATTAAAAATTTCAGGATAAAACGGTTTAGAGATATTCTGTTAATTTTGACACGATTAACGGAACATGGACTACACGATAGAAAATATCGGGACGAAAAAGCTGGCAGGGAAACGGCAGGTTATGTCTTTTACCAAAAATACCACCCATGCCCTGTGGCAGAGTTTTATGCCACACCGGGATGAAATCCCCAACCGGCTGAGTCCTGACCTGGTTTCCATGCAAATATACCCAGCCGGTTTCTTTGATCATTTTGACCCTCATGCTGAATTTGAAAAATGGGCCGCCATTGAGGTCTCTGATTACAATAGTAAAGTACCGGGAATGGAAAATTTTGAACTGCCGGGTGGGATGTATGCTGTTTTCCTGTATAAAGGAAGGGCAAGTGAAGCTTCGTCTACATACCAGTATATCCTGGGGCCATGGATGAAGGAAACCGGCCATCTCCTTGACACCCGGCCGCATTTTGAAATACTGGGTCCCGGGTACAAAGATGATGATCCGTTGTCCGAAGAAGAAATATGGATACCGGTCAGAGGATTGTAGTTATGAAAAAAATGATGATTTCCGTTATGCACAGTTTGGCGATAGCATACATAAACCGACACATGATCACTAAAACATGAAAAAATTTGCCTTAATTCTTCTCATCGCTTTATTCACGCCACTGCTCAACGCACAAACCGATACACTGAACTGTATAAATTTCCACACAGGTTATTTTGTCTACCCGATGGAAGGTTTCGATGCGCTATTAGTACACCGGACAGCCGACCTGCAGGAGGAAACGGATCTTCAAAAAGGAATAACCTGGAAGTTCGATGTTACCTGGAAGTCCGATTGTGAATATGAGCTTAAACTCATCGAATCGAACGATGAAACAAACAGGGTGGAACCCGGAACCGTGCTGACGGCCCATATTTATGAGACTACGCCTGACACCTATCAGTACACGGCTGTTTTAGATGGTAAACCTACACGGGGCATGATGATAAAAATTAGCCCGAAAGCAGCGATAAAAATGAAAAAGAAATTCGCTGACGCAGAACAATAACCATCACGATGCTCTCCAATGATGAGCCGAATATTCTCAGCCGAAGTCAGCTGAGAAAAGCATACTTTTCTACCGGTCTGTCAGGCTGCACTGATGTTATGTCCGTTTATGAACTTTTTAAAGCTGGCCGTTGTATCCATTAATGAATGGACACGCTTCACACCATAAGCATCATTTCATTAATCATTTCAGCCGCCTGCATGGTGATCATCATTGTTGATATTATTGCCGGGCACCGGCAGAATATGATGATCATGAATTTTGTATATCCCATTACAGCCTTATATGCCGGGCTGCTGGCGCTTGTGGTTTATTATACCATTGGCCGGAAAACCACTTCGAAAGCTGTAAAAGCAGCCAAAGCCAATAACAAGCCTCCTCCGTCAAAACAAAAACCCTTCTGGCAGAGTGTAGGTGTAGGCGCTCTGCACTGCGGCAGCGGGTGCACGCTGGGAGATATATTGGCGGAAACCCTCCTGTTATTCGTTCCGTTTTTTCTTTTCGGCAGGGCCATTTTCGGGGCCTGGGTTGTCGACTACGTTTTTGCCTTTGTAATTGGGATCATTTTCCAGTATTATTCCATTAAACCCATGAAAGGGCTTTCGCCGAAACAAGGTTTGATAGCCGCACTCAAAGCGGATACACTTTCATTAACATCTTGGCAGATAGGCATGTACGGCTGGATGGCTATTTCAACTTTCCTTATATTCAAACACGAGCTGGAAGCCAGCGATCCCGTGTTTTGGTTCATGATGCAGATCGCGATGATTTTCGGCTTCCTGACCGCTTACCCGGTAAACTGGTGGTTGTTGAGGAGGAAAATCAAGGAAGTCATGTAATTAAAGGGTGAAGAGCTGTACGGAATGACAAACCCTTACTGTTATATGCGATATATTATGCAGGGGAGCCGGATCAGGCCGCCGACCGCGTGATGCCCAAAACTTGCACCACGTGGTCAGCGACCTTAGAAAATGAGAGACTCCCGTCGCGCTCCAGCTTCCCTATCCTCGTACAATCGTACCCTTATATTTCCCGGGAACAAACCATTTATAAATACTCGGCAATACCACAAGGGTGAGCAGGGTGGAGGTGAACAATCCACCTACAACCACCATGGCCAGGGGGCGTTGTACATTCGAGCCGATATCACTGGCCAGCAGCAGGGGTATCAGGCCAAGGATGGTGGTAAGAGCCGTCATTAATACGGGGCGCAAACGGTTCTCGGCACCGGCAATGACAGCCTCCGTGGTATCCATGCCGTTCTTCCGCAGGTGATTGATATAATCGACCAGGACAACACCATTTTGAACGGCGATGCCAAATACGGCGATAAAACCGACAACAGCAGGTACCGACAGGTAAAGGCCGGATATCAGCAGGGCAAATATACCGCCCAACAATGCGAACGGTACGTTTGCAAAAATGAGTGCAGCATATCGGGCATCACCAAATGCAAAAAACAACATTAAGAATATCAATCCGAAGGTTACGGGGATTACAACAAGTAATCGCTTCATAGCCCTTTGCTGGTTCTCGAACTGACCGCCATATTCTACAAAATATCCCGGTGGCATATCCACCCGTTCTTTTACGGCTTTCTGAATATCAGCCACCACACCTCCCATGTCGCGACCTCTCACGTTCAGCTGCACGAAAATACGCCGGCTGGCTTTATTCCTGGAGATCATTTTTGGTCCGGTGAAGACATTGATGTCGGCTACCTGGCTGAGCGGAACGATGTTTCCCATTGCCGTTTTCACTGGTAGTTCACGGATCAGGTCCAGTCTGTTGCGCTGATCTTCCTGCAGGCGCAGGTAAATATCGAACCGGCGGATACCTTCGAACACCTGGCCGGCAGTCTGTCCGCCGATAGCCGTTTCAAGGGTACTTAAGAGATCGTCGACAGAAATGCCCAGCCTGGCCAGTTCTGCCCTGTCGGGCATCACCTCTATCTGGGGCTTCCCGCTTTGCTGCTGCATTTTTACATCTACTGCACCGGGAGTCGCTTCACAAATAGTATGGATTTCGCGACCGATCTCATTAAGCTTTTCAAGATCGCTGCCGTAAATGCTTATAGCCACCTGCGCTTTTATACCCGTCATCAGTTCATCGGTCCTTAGCTGGATGGGTTGTGAAACATTGTTGGCCAGCCCTGGCACTTGATCTTTCAATCGTTCCGCGATAGCCGACTGCAGTTCTTCATAGCTTCGTCCTGACTTCCATTTATGAAGCGGTTCGAGGGGAACCACTGTCATCACTACGTTTACCGGTTCAGGATCGCCGCCTATTTCGGCGCGTCCAACCCTGGCATAAGCCCCTCTGACTTCAGGAAACTGCAGAACTACTTTTTGAATTTCTTTTGAAAATTCAACTGTTTTAGTCAGGTTTGCTCCCGGGGGCAGGGTGGAGCGAACCACGATATCACCTTCGCGGAGCGTGGGAACGAATTCGGTTCCCAGCAATGGCAACAAGGCTAAGCTGGTAATAAGAAGAATCAGTGCAGATACAAAGACAAGCACCGGTCTTTTTATTGCCCCGGTTAATACAGGCCGGTATATTTTCTTCAGCCACTTGATGAATCCGGGTTCGTGGCTGTTCGTCTTTTCACTGAAAAGGTAACCCGAAATAACCGGTACAAGCGTGATGGCCAGAAGCAAAGCGCCCAGCATGGCAAATGAGATCGAGAAGGCCATAGGCCGGAACAGTTTGCCCTCGGTTCCCTGCAGAGTAAACAACGGTATAAAAACCAGGATAATGATGGTTACAGAAAAGACAATGGGGCGGCCCACTTCCCGGGCCGCTTCACCAACCAAACGGACCATT
>DASQZK010000734.1:0-4413 GCA_035638735.1 Bacteroidales bacterium | reverse complement strand
TGCGAGAGCTGGAGCCGCATGCCAACGGGTTGAAAGATGATGGGGTACCTGATTATTTTATTGCACTGCGGACGGAGGTCAATAAACTGACGGATGTTGACAAACATTACCGCCGCAAAGAGAACCTGCTTTTTCCATTCCTGGAGAAATATGAGATTACCGGTCCGCCTACAGTGATGTGGGGCAAGCATGACGAGACACGTGAGCTGCTCCATGCAACGGTAGAGGGACTGTCCGATCCGGCCAATGTTAAGGGCGAAGAAGCAGCCTCTTTTGTGCAGCTGGTGATTGAACCCGCAGCCAGCGCCATTGAAGAGATGATCATGAAAGAAGAGGAAATTCTGTTTCCCATGGCCATGGATACACTTACTGAGGCCGACTGGTACGAAATTTACCGGCAGACTCCCGAAATTGGCTTCTGTCTGTATGATCCGAAAGATAAATGGGCGCCTGAGGGAATCACTCCTGTGGCGCAATCACAGGTAACAGATACGGCTGTGCAATTGCCATCAGGCATACTGGAACCCGCCGAGCTGCTTGCCATCCTTAATACATTGCCGGCTGATCTTACTTTTGTGGACCGCAACGACAAAGTGAAATATTTTTCCCAGGGACCTCACCGGATTTTTGACCGTAACCGTGCCATACTGAATCGTGACGTAAGGCTTTGTCATCCTCCGGGCAGCGTGCATATCGTGGAACAGATACTGGAGGATTTTAAGTCGGGTCGACAGGAGAAAGCCCGTTTCTGGATACAAATGAAGGGTAAATTCATTCTGATAGAATATTATGCATTGCGCGGCGAAAAAAATGAATACCTGGGTACCGTCGAGGTGTCGCAGGAACTTTCGGAGTACCGTGCCCTTGAGGGTGAACAACGGCTGCTGAATTATGATGCGGGCTGAGAGATTTCCTGTTCAAGTTGTCAAAACGCTTACAGGTTTTTTACGATGGCGATGTTCATCCATCAACATCAAATCTGCCGAAAGGAAATTCATTAAAAGGATTGATTGTGCAATCAAACACAAAACACCATGGAAAATCTCATTATTACTCCGCATACACGTGTAGCTGCATTGCTTGAAGCCTATCCCGAACTGGAGTCCTTACTCATTGAAACAGTCCCCGCTTTCAGAAAATTACAAAACCCTGTATTGCGCCGGACCATTGCCCGTGTTACCTCTCTCAGTCAGGCCGCAAAAGTTGGTAATATTGAAACCGGCCGCCTGGTGAACCTGCTGCGTAAAGCCGTAGGACAGTCATTTACCACTGAAGGTGATGACACTGAGACACCTGATACAGGAACAGTTCCTGATTGGGTTCAAAATTACAGGATAGTGCGGGTTATTGATACTTCTGTTCTTCTCAGCAGAGATGAGAATCCACTTCAGGAAGTATTAAAAGGGCTGAAGGAATTGAAGAAGGGAGAGGTGCTGCAGGCAAATGCCACCTTCTACCCGGCACCGCTTGTAGATACCCTGAAGAAGAATAAATTTCGCTGCCATGTGACGTCCGCTGGCAGCGAATATTATACACTTTTTATTTCAACAAACTAAAACTATATTATTTACTTAACATGGAGGAATTACTATGAATCAAAAGAAACTCTGGATTGTGTTTATTTCCGTAATCGTTGTATCGTTTGGGGTACTGGGTTATTTCGGACATGAGATTTACCGCAAGGCACCACCCATCCCCGATAAGGTTGTGACAACCGATGGTACAGTCTTATTTACCGGTCAGGAAATTAAGAACGGACAAAACGTGTGGCAGTCGATGGGTGGCCAGGAGATGGGCACCGTCTGGGGGCATGGAGCCTATGTAGCTCCTGACTGGACAGCCGACTGGCTTCACCGGGAAGCCATGTTCATGCTTAACCACTGGGCCCGAGATGAGTATGGAACCGGCTATGATTCAGTGAATAACGAACAGCAGGCAATGCTAAAATCCCGCTTACAGGAAAGATTGCGGAAGAATACGTATGATGCAGAAATAGATCAGATCGTGATCTCTCCCCTGGAAGCTGAGTCGTATCACGCGATTAGTAAGCATTATGCCGGGCTGTTCACTGACGATCCGTCGCTTGATGATTTACGGGATGCTTATGCCATTCCGGCCAATACCCTAAAGGACATGACACGGGTTAATGAACTCAATGCATTCTTTTTCTGGGCTACCTGGGCTACTTCAACCGACCGTCCCGGAAGTAACATTACTTATACCAACAACTGGCCGGCCGAGGAACTGATTGGAAACAAGCCAACTTCCTCTCTTATCCTGTGGACAGGTTTCAGTGTAATTGTGCTGTTGGCAGGTATCGGGCTGCTGGCTTTTTATTATGCTTCGCAGAAATCGGAAGATGTGGATCCTGAGCAACTGCCGGCCAAAGATCCGCTGATGGGGAAAAAGCCGACCCCTTCGATGAAAGCCACCTTGAAATATTTCTGGGTAGTGACAGCACTTATCCTTGTACAGGTGCTGATGGGTGCCATTACGGCCCACTACGGAGTTGAAGGCAATGCTTTCTATGGTATCCCGCTGGCAAAAATATTGCCTTATTCCCTTTCGCGTACCTGGCATATACAGCTGGCCATTTTCTGGATTGCCACCTCATGGCTGGCCACCGGATTGTATATTGCACCGGCCGTAGCCGGCAAAGAGCCCAAATACCAGCGGCTGGGTGTAAACGTACTGTTTGTTGCCCTCCTGGTAATCGTGGTGGGATCACTCGCCGGACAATGGATGGGTATTATGCAGAAACTGGGCCTGGCCGAAAATTTCTGGTTTGGTCACCAGGGATATGAGTATGTTGACCTGGGACGTTTCTGGCAGATTTTCCTGTTTGCAGGACTTTTCATCTGGCTATTCCTGATGGGACGTGCCCTGGCACCGGCTTTTCGCAACCAGAAAGAGAACAGGACGTTGCTTACCATGTTTATGATAGCCTCGGCTGCTATTGCCTTGTTCTACGGCGCCGGACTGATGTGGGGCCAACAAACCAACCTGGCCATTGCCGAGTACTGGCGCTGGTGGGTGGTTCACCTGTGGGTGGAAGGATTCTTTGAGGTGTTTGCCACTGTGGTGATCGGATTCCTCTTTGTACGACTCGGACTGCTCCGCATCACTATTGCCTCCACTACGATCCTGTTTTCTACCATCATCTTCCTGGCCGGGGGTATCATCGGTACCTTCCACCACCTGTATTTTACAGGTACGCCTACTGCCGTGCTGGCACTGGGTGCTACGTTTAGTGCGCTCGAAGTAGTACCACTTGTGTTCATTGGCTTCGAAGCATTTCACAATTACAGGCTGAGCCGTGCCCGCAAATGGGTGGATGCATACAAATGGCCCATCTATTTCTTTATTGCCGTTTCGTTCTGGAACCTCGTGGGTGCCGGCATCTTTGGGTTCCTTATCAATCCGCCAATTGCGCTCTACTATATGCAGGGACTGAACACCACTCCGGTTCACGGGCATACCGCTCTGTTTGGTGTGTATGGTATGCTGGGTATCGGACTGATGCTGTTCTCCCTGCGCGGAATGGATACAGAAAGGGTATGGAAGAACAAAACCATCCGGTTTGCTTTCTGGTCGCTTAACATCGGGCTGCTGCTGATGGTATTGATCAGTATTTTGCCTGTCGGACTGGCACAAACCTGGGTGAGCGTGAAGGTAGGACTGTGGTATGCACGTTCGGCTGAGTTTCTCCAGAACCCGACACTGAATACCATCCGGTGGCTCAGGGTGATCGGCGATACAATCTTTGCAGTTGGTGTACTGGCACTTGCCTGGTTTATTGCCGGACTGAAAACGGGCTGGTCGCTGGGCGAAAAGATTGAGGAATAGTTTGGGTGAAGAAAGATAAGGATCCTGCCGGGAAACCGGCAGGATTTTTTCATTCAATTTTCTTTTCAATCACTCACAATGTGTTGATCGAATCATCAAACCAGAATCCGGAGGTTGAGGACACTCCGAAAAGTACTTTATTAAATAAAACTGAAAATCAGAATTTACCCCTTACCCTAAAGGCAGGGAGTCTGATTTTCATCTATTTCACCCTTTAGGGCTCGGGGCAAAAAGTAGCTGATAATCCTGGTACTGGCTTTTCGGAGTAGTCTCACGGTTACAAAAAAAAGCGCAGTGGGAGCTGCGCTTTTTAAATGATATACAATCAGGTTTAGTACCTGTAATAATCGGGTTTGAACGGACCTTCTTTCGGTACTCCCAGATAATCAGCCTGTTCCTGAGTAAGTTCAGTAAGTTTCACGCCGATCTGGGGCAGATGTAAGCGTGCCACTTCTTCATCCAGGTGTTTGGGAAGCTGGTAAACGCCTGTTTCATAATCATTCTGCCATAATTCAAGCTGAGCCAGAGTCTGGTTCGAGAAGGAGTTACTCATCACAAATGAGGGAT
>DASQZK010000733.1:0-3757 GCA_035638735.1 Bacteroidales bacterium | reverse complement strand
CGAATGATTTTTTTCTGATTTTCTTTATATTCTTCAAAATGCTCGGCATAGAGGTTTGCACCTTCGGCTTTACCGGCTTTGATTCTTTTCTTCAATGCCTCAAAGCCAGCCAGAATAGCTTCCGGACGGGGCATACAGCCTGCCACATAAACATCCACGGGCAGGTATTTGTCCAGCCGGTTGATGGTATTGTAACTGTCGAAATACATACCTCCGTTGATGGTGCAGCTTCCCAGTGCCATTACGAATTTGGGATTCTGCATCTGCTCGTAGCTGCGTATGGCTCTTTTCAGTGTTTTCACACTCAGGTAGCCTGAAATGATCATCAGGTTGGCCTGACGTGGGGTTGGGCGCATTTGCACACCAAACCTGTATGCATCGAAGCGGGGTGTCAGCAGCGGATATAACTCAATACTGCCGCATCCGGTTCCAAATGCGAGTACCCAGATACTCTCCGCCCGTGCCCAGTTGAAAAAACTCTCAAATATCTTTGTGCGTTTGGGTTCATGTATCTTTGGCTTTGCATCACAGAAGTAATCCTGGAGGGGATCAACCATGATCTCCTCCCCTTCCGGACCAATAACCGTTCGTTTCAATAAATCCTTGTCGATAAATTCTTTTTTAGATGCCATGTGATCAGGATTATATCATAAAAATTCCAATAATACTTAATGCCAGTGGCAGTTTCAGGAACCAGGGGATGCTCTGATCAATTCTGAAACGCGGAAAAACCAGGCCTACAAAAACAGGCCAGAAGAATACACAGAATGATTTCACAATCAGTTCAATCCAGTTGGTTGCACCTCCGAAAAACAGGTTCACCATTAGGATGGATTCACTGACATAGAGGATCGCCCGGTTGGTCTGCATCAGTCCGAGGTAAGTCCCGTGGTATTCTGTTGGCGGTCCGATTGGGATCTCCTGGGGTGCCTGTACCACGTTAAACGGAGAAGCCATCATCATACCCAGAAAGGCCAGCATTGCTGCACTGCCGGCAAACGGGTTCGTAATAATATTCCAGTGCATGATGCCCCCCTGCTGACCGGCTACAATTTCAGTAAGGGAAAAAGAATGGTGACTGGCAGCCACCGCGATCACCGCGAGGGTAAAAGGCACTTCAACGGTAGTCACCTGAGACAATCCACGGCTAATCCCTATAAAAGAATAAGGATGTCCGCCTTCACTGGCACCGAGGGCCATTCCCAGCATACCAAAAAACATGAAATACATAATCAGGATTACATCACCTGAAAAAGAATAGTTGCTCCAAAGTTCGCTTCCATAGATAAGCGGCATGAAGAGAAAGATACCCACACCGCCCGAAAGGCGGAAGACCGGCCCCAGGTAAAACATCACGCCATGTGTTACCTGGCTTCGCATCGAATAGTTTTTAATCAGGTCGATATAAGGCTGATAGATTGGCATCCCAATTCTTTTTCCTACCCGTGCAGTGATACGGCGTATCAGACCGTATTGCAGCAAACCGTAATTCAGCACAATAAACAATCCCAACAGGGTAAACAACAGTTTTGTCCAGTCAATAATCATAACAATTTTCCTCCGCTAAATGAGAAATAGAGAATAATAGCATAAATCAGGAGGTGCAGCGCGTAGGTCTGACCATTCCCTGTATACCATGTTCGTATCTTATCGGCTATCGCATCAGCCCATTCAGAAACACCTTCCCAGAACCGTGTAGCCAGCGGAGTCATCAGAAAACCCAGTGCTTTTTTATAGCCAGCAAACATATTATAAGATATGTGTGTGGTTTCGGGTCTGAAAGGCCTTTCGGCAGCATAAACAATATTAAATTGTTTTACTTTTTGTGCTTTCCGGCTGTGATAAATGAGCCATCCCAGGATGACTGCAAACATCACAACAACAGTTGACATAATGGCAAAGGCATTCCAGTAGCCGAAGGAGGTGGAAGCCAGGCTTCCCGACCAGTTGAGTGTCTCGCCCGGGACGGAAGCCGGGATCAGTGTGGCCAGCGGCTTCAGCAGTACACCGGGTGCCACCGAAAGCACCATGATAGCAATCATAAAGATAATCTGCGGCAGCATGTATGCAAAAGGAGCTTCTTTAATACGCCGGTGGTTGTCTTTCAACTGACCAAGAAATACCGAAGCAATAAGTTTATAGAGGTAAAGGAAAGCCACAATACCCGAGAAGAAAACCATGGCACCCTGCAGGTACCACCCATTCATCATCACTGCACTGTAGAACATCCATTTTCCGGCAAACCCCGCCAGTGGCGGCATGCCGGCAACGGTGATAATACCGATCAGCACTACGATGAACGAAAGTGGCATACTTTTGATAAGGCCGCCCATTTCGTACATATTACGTGTTTTGGTACGGTAAATAACTCCGGCTGCTGATTGAAACAACATGGTTTTATAAATGAAGTGCAATACCATATAATATAGCGCGATGAGCAACCCAAGTTTGGTATTCATAGCCAGGGCAAAAATAATATATCCCATGGCCCCCACGCTTGAGTACGCAATCAATCGCTTCATATCTTCCTCATAAATGGCCAGCATATTTCCTCCCAGGGCTGTAAGAGCTCCTATCCAGCCCATCATATAATAAATATCGTAGCCAAACAGTTGTTGCGGGCCAAAGGCAGTCACCAACCAGAACAGTCCCAGTATCCCGGCATTGATCAGCACACCGGAAACCAGTGGCGTAGCATCATCCTCAGCCTCGCTGTACGCTCCGGGCAGCCAGATGTGCAGACCAATAGCTGCGGCCTTCAGCATAAAAGCGAGGGCAAACAAAATAAACAGCACACCTCCATTGGTAATGACACCTCCCAGATTGCCGAAAAAAACATCTCCGGCCTTCATTGACAGCAACCCAAAGGCAGCAAGCATCAGAAAAGCACCACCGGCAGAAAACAACATGTAACGTAAAGCAGCAGCCATGGCATCCTTACCACGAAGGATCAGCATATAACTGCCAAGCGCCATTAGTTCCCAGCCCAGAAAAAAACTCAGGTTATCCGTAGGATGAACCAGCATTATAAGGCCGTACAAAGTCATTGCTGCAAAGGGATAAAAACCGGAACGTTTCCCTTTCCTTACGAAACCTGGAATGAGTGTGAGAACGCCGCCCAGGAGGAAGACCCCCATAAAGATAAGCTGTAGCAGATCTCCGCTAATTACAGGATACACCATATATCCAAAGACCAACAGGGAGACTATGAGTAAACTGTTTTTAAGAAAAACCGGCAGGAAGTCAAGTACAAAAAATATGGCAATAAGCAAAAGTGGCAGTAACACGAAAAGGTGGCTCAGACTTAGATAATCAATGAAGAAATACGAGGCAACAAGTAATCCGCCCCCAAATAGCATCACCGGCACTTGCCTGAACCAGGGCATATCTGGTTTTGTTGCTTTGCCTGTTTCTGCATGGAAGACCCTTCCAAACCATTTGAAGAGAAACTGTATTTCAAAGAAACTACCAAGCAGGATCAGGCCAATCCAACCCCAGGCATGACCACCGGCCAGCTGCATAATCATTTTCCATTTGGCAAAAAAAGCAGGAAATGGTGGCAGACCTGCCATGGCAGCCACAAAAACACCAAAAATGAAAAACAGCAATGTCTTTTTTCGAAGGATACTCCATTTTGATTGTTCGTCACTTTCAACCAATCCGTTCAACCAGAATAAGCCAGCTTTAGCGAAGAAATTGGTAAGCAAAAAACCCAGAATAATGAACCAGAAACTATTCCCATAAAATGACGACATGG
>DASQZK010000732.1:0-4673 GCA_035638735.1 Bacteroidales bacterium | reverse complement strand
ATCGCCGAACTTCACCGTCAGCTCATTGTTGTCGATTAATGCCTGCAGTGGTTTTCCAAAAAACGGCAGCAGCACCTTGCCTTTTAGTTCATCGAGATGATGTTCCCAATCGATATCGAAATAATTGTAATACTCGGAATGTGGTCCTTTCCTGAAAATATCGTCGATCCATTCATTTCGCGGATCATACGCCATGTGGTTGGGCACAATGTCCTGGACCCAGCCCATCGCGTGTTTTTGCAGCTCTTTTTTCAATCCTTTCAACTCATCGGCTGTACCGATCTCGGGATTTATCTCCACCGGGTTTATGACATTATACCCATGCTCGCTTCCTGGTATGGCTTTGAAGACCGGCGAGGCGTATATTGTCCTGATGCCCAGTTTTTCAAGGTAAGGCAATACGGCAGTGAGATCGTTGAAGGTAAAATCCTTCGAAAACTGTATCCTGCATGTGGAAACAGGATCAAAAACGTTTATACTTTTCATGGTTTCACTCTTCTTTTGTAAACATCACGATACCCAGGGGAGGCAGTGTCACATTTATGGAATACTGTTCCTGGTGGTAGGGCACCGGTACAGCTTCGAAGCCGCCAAAGTTTCCGTAACCACTTCCGCCGTAGAGTTCTGCATCGCTGTTAAGTATTTCTTTCCAGAACCCTTCTTCCGGTAAACCTACGCGGTAATTCAGATGTGGAACTGGTGTAAAGTTACAGATAATAATGATGGGGTTTTGCCTTGATTTATCGTACCTGACATAGCTAAGGATACTGTTTTTAGAGTCGTTAGCGTCAATCCATTTAAATCCATCATCCCTGAAGTCATTTTCGTAGAAGGCTGGCCGTGCACGGTAAATGGTATTCAAATCGCGTATCCAGCGCTGTAAGCCCCGGTGGGTATCATATTCAAGTAAATTCCACTCGACACTGCTCTCGTGGTTCCATTCATTCCACTGGCCGATTTCCGATCCCATAAACATAAGTTTTTTCCCCGGGTGAGAAAACATATAGCCAAAGAGGAGACGCATATTAGCGAACTTCTGCCAGTTGTCACCGGGCATTTTATTCATCAGGGAGCCTTTTCCGTGGACGACCTCATCGTGTGATATGGAAAGCATAAAGTTTTCACTGAAGGCATACCAGATAGAGAATGTAATCATGTTATGGTGATAGCTACGGAAGACCGGATCTTTGGAGAAGAAATCGAGTGTATCGTGCATCCATCCCATATTCCATTTCAGTCCAAACCCAAGTCCGCCTGTATAGGCCGGCCGGGTCACCATGGGCCAGGATGTTGACTCTTCGGCAATGGTTTGCACGCCGGGAAATTTGGAATATACCGATTCGTTAAGATCGCGCAGGAAATCGATAGCATCAAGGTTTTCCCTTCCACCGTATTTGTTGGGTACCCACTCGCCTTCCTTTCGGGAATAATCGAGATAAAGCATGGAGGCGACCGCATCCACTCTCAATCCGTCGATATGGAATTGTTCCAGCCAGAAATGGGCGCTGCTGATTAAGAATTCCTTGATCTCATTTCTGCCGTAATTAAAGATATAGCTGCTCCAGTCGGGATGGTATCCCTGCCGGGGGTCCTGGTGTTCAAAGAGGAAGGTACCATCGAAGAAATGCAATCCGTGGAGGTCGCCCGGGAAATGTGAAGGCACCCAGTCGAGGATAACGCCAATGTCCTGTTGGTGGAGGTAATCGACGAAGTACCTGAAATCGTCGGGATTACCAAATCGGCTGGTAGGTGCAAAAAAACCCAGGACCTGGTAGCCCCACGAACCGGAAAAGGGATATTCCATTACGGGCAACAGTTCGACGTGAGTATAACCCATATCCTTAATATAGTCGGCCAGGGCATGTGCCATCTCGCGATAAGTGAGTGGCCGGTTACCCTCTTCGGGTACAAGTCGCCACGATTCCAAATGGAGCTCATAGACCGACATAGGTGCGTCCAGTGCGTTTTTTTCTATTCGTTTCGCCAGCCAGTCTGCATCCTCCCAGGTGTAACTATCTTCCCATATCACGGAACCAGTTTTGGGGGGATGTTCAGCATAACGGGCATAAGGATCGGCCTTTTCAACCTGGTAGTTATCTACGGTCGACACAATATGGTATTTATACACTTCGCCCGGCTGCAGGTCGGGGATAAAACCCTCCCATATTCCCGATCCGTCTTCACGGAACTTCAGCGGATGCTCTTCGGGGTCCCAGAAGTTGAAGTTCCCGATAACCGAGACCTTAGACGCATTAGGTGCCCATACGGCAAAGTGCACACCACTTACACCTTTGGCGGTAAACCGGTGTGCACCCATTTTATCGTAAAGGCTGTAATGATTCCCTTCTCTGAAAAGATAGATATCGAAGTCGGAAATGAAAAGTGTATCGTACCATACCTTTTCGGGTGGCCTTTTACCAGCAGGTTCCGGTGGCTCCGGTGCTTGCTGGCGTGGTGCTTTGGGCGGCGTTTTTTTCACAGGCTTTTTCCCGGCCTGACCTTTTGTGCCAACGGTTCTGGCCGTTGAAGCCGGTTTACGGGTATTCGCTTTATTTTTTTCTGTTGTACTTTTTTTATGTTCAACCATGATATCTGTATTTTTTTCAGGACGGAAGTTCAGGCCTTTCAGCCGGAGTTATCTTCATCCTCAATATTCAACAAATCTTCAACAATCTTGGCCAGACCGTTAAGCGGGATCCTTATCCAGTCGGGACGGTTATTCATTTCGTAATCGGTTTCGTAAATGGCCTTTTCGATCACAAACAGTCGGATAAGAATATCTATATGTTCCCGTTTCCGGGGAACGAACGATGCGCGTTCAGCCGTTTCAAGGTATGAGGCCAGGAAGCGATAGCTGACACGTTTGTACCAGTGTTCAACCCAGGGTTCAAAAAATTCGGTACTGCCCGGATAAAGAAGTTCCTGGTTCTGAAGTCCCATATAAATAGCATAATGAAAAGATCTGAGCATTCCTGCTACATCGCGGAAAGGACAGTATTTCAGTTTACGGGCACTGAGTGAACGAACCGGTTCACCTTCGAAATCAATAATGATAAAATCCTTGCCGGTAAACAAGACCTGTCCGAGATGATAATCACCATGAATACGCGATTTTATCGAACTGATCTTCTCCGAAGCCAGTATATCTTTAAGTTTTTTGAGGATGGCATTTTCATTGTCGAGAATACTCTCAAGCAGTTCTAAGCTGTTTTCAGGTATTCGACTGCGGCTTGACCTCAAATCGCTGAATGTTCGTTTCATCAGAGTTCTGAAGGTCTGATACATTGATCTCTGATATAACAGTGAGAAGGGTTCCGGAACGAAATCGGGATCCTCTTTTGCCGAGGCGATAGCCAGGTGCATCTCGGCCGTTCTTTTCCCCAGCAGTTCGACCATCTCGATGTAAAAATGATCGATGAGTTCATCGAGGTGCTTTGCGTCTTCCTCCCGGTAGTCGTCGAGGAGTGCCGGCATGTAATCGGGTGGTGCAGACCTGTGGTTCTTGGTCGACCTAACGCGCGTAAAAAATTCACCGATGAAAGATTGGGTGAGCTCCCAGGCATTCCCCTGGTTTGGAACAAAGCCGGCCAGGGTAGCCAGTGAGATCACATCTGCGCCCTCCCTGTTATATTCCAGCGAACCTGCAAACGGCGGGAGGTTGGCAAAGCGTGTTTTTTCCGTCAGAAACTTAAGAATCTCTATTTCAGGATTTTTCCCTTCTTCAGGACTCCTGTAGATTTTAAAGAACAGGCGGTTATCGTAAAGGATAGAGGTGTTCGACTGGTCGGCCTTTACCACGTGTGAATCCAGTGGCAGTTCCCGCTTTTTCACCATCCTGTTCATGAGTTTCCCGGGCCGGCCACTAATGGTACCATACTTACCTTTCATTTTACTCCCTGAGACAATGAGTTCAAAGAGTTTTTCCTGTAATGCCGGATTATATACGCCATCATAGAGCACGCCGGTGGTATTTTCGAACTCCACGTTTGTCAGGATAGCATGCGGATAATCGTACTTCATGTCGGATGCCTCATCCCTGACAGCTACAGACACCGGGAAGATATACGATTCCGTTTTGCTCTGGAAATAGCTTACATCCACCATAAGAATGTGGGAATAAAAATCATTATCGTTCACTGCTATGGTATCGGTGATGTCGATGCCTTTGATTTTTTTGGCTTTACCACGGAACCAACGACTTTTACTGATATAATTGAGAAGGATATCCCCTATACGTTTCATAGTGCTGGCTGTTAACCTGTTCCATTCGCCTGTTTTAAGGCTTATGTTCAGTTTTAGTCCGTCTTCCTCAAGTTGTTTCTGTTCATCAGGTTTCTTAAGCTCAAACCAGAAATAGTCTTTGAACTGGAGCGGGAAATAATAATCAGATGTCTCAATCTCGGGAAATTCATTCTGACTGAATACCTCAACGGGCTTGTATCCTGCATAATCTCTCAGTTCAATATGTGCTATTTGTGAATACCGTGAAAGATTCATAAGTACCAGGATCTTTTCATTCTCATATTCCCTGATAAAGGATAGTACCCTGGGATTTCCCGTGTTTAGAAAACGGATGGTTCCGCGGCTGAACGCTTTGTATTGTTTGCGTTTGGAAATAACACGGCGCATCCACCATAAGAATGTGGGAATAAAAATCATTATCGTTCACTGCT
>DASQZK010000731.1:0-6667 GCA_035638735.1 Bacteroidales bacterium | reverse complement strand
CCTGCGTAGACAAAACACACTGAAAATCTATATTCATGATCGCGATCCTGTCACCGTCCAAAACACTTGATGAAAACCCACACCTGGTCACCAAGGCATACAGCCAGCCCTCCTTCCTGTCCGAATCGGCCAAACTGGCCGGTAAGCTCAAAACATTCACGCCGGCGAAACTTCGGGAACTGATGAATATCAATCCGGCATTGGCAGATCTTAATGCCGGGAGATACCAGGAATGGGAACTGCCATTTACACCCGAAAATGCCAGACCGGCCCTGCTGATGTTCAAAGGTGAGGTGTTTAATGGATTGAAAGCCAATACGCTCGCTGAAGAAGATTTGCTTTATGCCCAGGACCATCTGCGTATCCTATCGGGATTTTACGGTATTTTGCGCCCACTCGATATCATACGGCCCTATCGCCTTGAAATGGGTACAAAACTGAAGGTTGGACGGGCGGACAACCTTTATGCGTTCTGGGGTGGCAGACTTACAACTGCCGTAAACGAAGCCCTGGCCTTTCAGAAGGAAAAAGTTATCGTCAATGTTGCCAGCCAGGAATATTTCCACGCCCTGGATCCGGAAAAACTCAATGCCAGGGTGGTGAACTGTCATTTCCGGGAAGAACGTAACGGGAAATATACCTTCATAACCGTGTACGGGAAGCATGCCCGGGGAATGATGACACGTTTTATGATCGATAACCGTATCGAACATCCTGAAGACCTCAAAGCCTTCGATAGCGACGGCTATTATTTTAACAGTGGTATGTCGGGCAGAAACGACTGGTTTTTTACCCGGTAACACCGGCCGGCATGGAAAAAACAAGACAGGAAGCGAAAAACTTCCTATATTTACCTTCATTCGGGGACGTAAATTCGTAAAGAAGCCCCGTCAAACATCATCCTGAATCATGAAAAACATACTTATTACCGGTGCTACCGGGAATGCAGGGGCACTTATTACCGAAGAGCTTCGAAACGAGAAGGATATCAGATTATTTGCCGGCGTACGCGATGTGGAGAGGGCAGGTGAAATCCTTAACGGACCGGCCTCACAGGATCTCAGGTACCTCGATTTTGAAGATACCAGGACGTATTCTTCTGCACTGGAAGGCATCGATACGATATTCCTGCTCAGGCCGCCACAGCTGGCGGCCGTTAACAAATATTTCCTGCCCTTCCTCGAACAAGCCAGGGAAAAGAATATTGGCGAGATCGTCTTTCTCTCTGTCCAGGGTGTCGAAAAAAGCCGCATTATTCCACATCATAAAATCGAAGACATGGTGATAAGCCTGGGGTTTGACTTCGTGTTCATCAGGCCGGCGTATTTTATGCAAAACCTCACGACGATCATGCTGAACGATATCGTGGAGAATAACCGTATTTACCTTCCGGCGCGCGATGGTGTGTTTAACTGGATAGATGTTGAGGATATCGCCCGTGCCTCGGCCATCGTTCTGCGCGATTTTAAAAATCACCGGAATTCTGTTTATACTTTAACCGGTGGCGAAAACCTCAATTTCAGACAGGTAGCGGATATGCTCACCGAACAGCTGGGCCGTGAAATTACGTATATCAGCCCTACACTTTTAAATTTCTTCCTGCAAAAGCGGCGGGAAGGACTGCCTTCATCACAAATCTTTGTGATGATCCTTTTGCATTACCTGCCTGCCTTTGAACGTGCTCCCGATATTACCGGTGACGTTGAAAGGCTGACCGGCAAAAAACCATCAAGCCTGGCAGCGTTTATTGAACGTGAGAAAAACCTGCTGCAGTGAGACTCCTTCCAGATCATCCCGCTGTTGGTAAGGTCCGGCAACAGGCTTCGCTATCGAGAGCACCAATGGATCAGATTTTTTCATATATTTAGATTTGTGTTCTAACCTTAAATCTATTCAAAATGGAAAATAACTACGATACCCCGGTCGAAATGAAAGTCGACCAGCAATGTTTTGCCGACTTCAGGGAAGTTGGTAAATGGGCCGGATTTCTTGCCATCGTCGGCTTTATTATGCTCGCCCTTATGATTGTTTTCAGTTTTTCTGTTCTTTTCATGGCCGGTTCCATACCCATATCGGCCAACGGAGGCACCTTCCCAAAAGGTTTGGTTTTTGTATTATACCTGTTTCTGGCTGTGCTGTATTTTTTTCCTACATGGTATTTATTTCGCTTCGCCGACCTGCTGCGAAAGTCATTTAAAAGCGGCAATAGCAGTGAGTTCAATCTGTCAATCCGTTATCTTAAAAACTTTTTCGTATTTATTGGTATCTTCACCATTATCGGGCTGGCCATTATGCTTATCGCCTTTTTTATCGGGTTGGCAATGGGCAGCATATTTTAAGACTTTTTGTGCCATCGTAGTGGATCTAAAATCAGTATTTTACCAGGCTTTTGTCGGTGCTGCGACAACCGGCATGGATGATTTTTGAAACCCGGAATACGAATGTGAACGTATACGTCATAATACGCATCTGTGGTTCTGGCATCATGTTTATCCTATAACCCCTGCACCTGGTGGTCCAGGGCAGGGCATTACTGTCGTGAGTGCCGAAATTATTAACCAATAACTCTTTAGATGAAATACCGCTATACGCTTTTGCTATTCCTGGTTCTGCCTGTATTGTTTTCCGGATGTAATTATTACAGGCATCATGTAAACGGTTCGGACTGGGTTTTACTTTCACCGCATGCTAATACAGATTACGGCAGCTGGTATTTCCGTCGCACCTTCAGGGTCCGTAAAGTTCCCCGTCGTTTTGAAATAAAAATTTCGGCCGATAAAAGATATAAGCTTTTTGTAAATGGTGAATATGCCGGTACCGGTCCGCAATTATCTGATCTGTCACACTGGAAATACGACAGCTACGATATTGCGTCTTACCTGGAAAAAGGGAGCAATCTCATTGCCGTTGAAGTTGATTATTTTGGCAGATACGGCGGTATGTCTATGATATCGGCCCGCCCGGCGTTTTGGTTTTCGTGCGACAGGATACCCTCTCTTAATACCCCTGGTAAATGGCAGTATACGGTGAACAAATCGCGGTTACCGGTGCCGGTGGTCAATGGCGTTGATGTGCGGGGAGGATTCCTGGCACCAGCCTGTGATTCAGTAATCGACAGTCTGAAGCAGCAAGGATGGAACAGACCGGGTTTTAGCACGGATGACTGGACAGATGCTTCAATTGACGAGGTTAGCCGGACGAATGGTGAACCACTGCCATGGAAAATGGAAGCACGGAATATCCCCCACATGGAACGCGAGGTAACCAGATTTGAGCGGTTGGTTCGTGCAAAGGGTCCTGTACGGGTATCGGAAGTATCTGCCGCCAGCCCTTCTTTTACTATTCCACCGCATACACATGTTACTGTTCTATTCGATAATGGCTTACTCACTGCCGGATTTCCCGAACTGCATTACAGTAAGGGTAAAAATGCGACAGTCAGGATCCGGTATGCCGAATCGCTCTATGCCAGGGGCAACCGTGACCGCGAGGGAAACCTTGTTGGCGAGGGTCTTAAAAAGGGTAACCGCGACATGACTCTTGGGAAAGTTATGGTGGGCTACCACGATGTTATCCTGCCCGATGGACGCGATGATGCCGTATTCACACCCTCCTGGTTCCGGACCTACCGGTATGTCCGGCTCGAGATTAATACAGCGGAAGATTCACTTCGTATTGATGATTTTCACGGTGTATTCACCGCTTATCCTTTCGAAGAGAAAGCGTCCTTCTCCTCTGATAACCCGGGATTAAAGACAATATGGGAAACGGCATGGCGGACCGCCCGGCTGTGCGCGTGGGAGACGTACATGGATTGCCCCTATTATGAACAACTGCAGTATGTTGGCGACACGAGGATCCAGGCCCTGATATCGCTTTATGTGTCGGGTGACGACCGGCTGATGCGAAATGCCTTGTTGCAGTTCAGCTATTCGGCAGACAGTACCGGATTAACCAGTGCAGCTTATCCCGGCAGGGGAAAAAGTATTATCCCACCATTTTCACTCTTCTGGACCCTCATGGTGCACGATTACTATATGATGAGAGACGATTCAGCCTTTGTATTCAGCTTTCTCGATAAAGTCAAAGGGGTGCTCGACTGGCATAAACAATACCTGGACCCGTCAAGCGGTATGCTTGCAGATGTGCCGTACTGGAACTTCGTCGACTGGACCGAACAATGGCCTTGGATACCTGAAAAACATACCGGCGGCGTTCCTGCCGGTGGATCGGGAGGTCGTTCATCTATTCTCAGCCTCCAGTATGCCTGGGCCCTGAAGTCGGCCGCCGGTCTGTTCGCTGCTGCCGGTCGTCAGGATGAGGCTGACCAGTATATGCAATTAGCCAGGGATGTTAACCGGGGTACTTTCGTGAATTGCTGGGATGAGGAGAAAAATATGCTTGCCGATTCGCCGGAAAAAACCGAATACAGCCAGCATGCCAATATCCTTGCAGTCATCACCGGTCTCGTACCGGCCTATGAGGCCGGAAACTTTATCGAACGGATTGCATTCGACAAAGACCTGGTGCAGGCCACCATCTATTACCGCTTCTTCCTCGACCGTGCCCTGGAAATCGCCGGCCGGGGCGACCTGTTCCTGGAATTACTCGACCCGTGGGAGGATATGCTGAAACTCGGACTTACAACCTTCGCGGAAAAGGCGGATCCTACACGCTCCGATTGTCACGGCTGGAGCGCCTCGCCAAATTATGAGTTCCTGGCTACGGTTTGTGGTATTAAACCCAACGAACCAGGCTTCAAATCGGTCCTGATACAACCTTCCCCTGGCAACCTCCAGCGTATTGAAGCCAGTATGCCCCACCCGGAAGGAATCATCAGGTTCAGGTATGAATATGAAAAAGAGAACGGCCTCCGACTGTTTAGTATTGACCTGCCCGAAATGGTTAAAGGGCGATTTGTATGGAATAATAAGGAATACAAGCTGGAGGGTGAAGGTAACGAGATCAGGATTGAAGAAGAATAACACATCATTAAATAGAGAAGAATATTAATTCTGATATATATATGTATAATAAATCTATAAATTTGCTTATGAAAAACATAAAATTACTATAGATTTAATAAATAATATTACTATTTTAGTAATATTGTATAATAAAGTAATCTTTTTTTATATAAATTTAATCGAAATACAGGTTTTATTATATTATATTTTCTGAGAATCATATAAAAGCCACACAATGGAAGCACGCAAAATCTACAACCGTGTCAATGTTCTGCGAAAAGACCTGGGGATGACCAGGAAGCAATTTGCGAGTCGCCTGGGCATAAGTTATCAGACGGCGGGTTATCTCGAGAGGGAAATGTACAATCCGAGCCTGGATCTTGCGTTCAGGGTAAGTGAATTGTTTGAGCTTCCTGTTGAAATGATCTTTTCAGTTGTGCCAATGCCGGCAATCACCAGGCAATATCTGCAAAAGCTGATGAGTCTGAAGGACGCGCAGAATGGGTCGGATACCAGGGCCATATAAGAACGGTTTCGGATATCTCCGCAGAGGCTATCCGTTCTCAGGGGTTATCTGTTGTGGCATGCTGTTATTGGCTGTTGATGGCTTTCCAGGTCGAAATGGTTCTGACAACCACGTCTGTAAATATCTGATGGATTTAATTTGTTTCTAAAAATACTACGAATGAAAAAACTAATCACACTGTTTTCTTCTCTCCTCATTTTTTCTATCCTGTCCATTGCCCAACAACCGGTAAAGCTTATTTTGGATACGGATATAGCTCTGGATGTTGATGATGCGGGTGCCCTGGCCATGTTACACCGTCTGCAATCACTTGGTGAATGTGAGATACTGGGCATTGTTGTATCGTCGGGTTCCAGGTCGTACGACGGGTACTGGGGTGCGGCCTGTGTTGATGCCATTGACAGCTACTACAACAGGGGTGATATTCCTCTGGGGATATACAAAGGCTGTCATAACATCCCAGACAGGGTCAGTAATTTTTCGAAACAGGTAGCCGATGCTTTTCCGCATGATCTGCCCAACGGTGCTTATGCTCCGGAAGCCTGGAAATTATACCGTAAGATACTGTCTGAGCAAGCCGATAATTCGGTTGTGGTTGTGACGGTGGGTTTTCTCAATAACCTGGCAGCGCTCTTAAAATCGGGCCCCGATGAATACAGTGCTATGACCGGTATAGAACTGGTGAGGAAGAAAGTTAAATTCTGGTCGTGCATGGGCGGACAGTTTCCTCAGGGCAACGAAGAGTTTAACCTGAACACGTATGCGCACGATGCTGCCTACGTGATGGAACA
Organism: Bacteroidales bacterium; assembly: GCA_035638735.1. GTDB lineage: Bacteria > Bacteroidota > Bacteroidia > Bacteroidales > DASQZK01. Next base: position 383 of record DASQZK010000731.1, on the reverse strand, counting down.
GTGGCCGGTAAAAGTCATCTATGGCGGTTTTGAGGTCGGATGGCAGGTCATGACCGGTGGTGGTTTTGAAAAAATTTATCCTCCGGGAACAAATCCTGTGGCCATGGCTTTTAAACTTTATACCGGTGGGGCAGACCGTTACAGCTGGGATGAGATTTCGGCTTATGTTGCCGTACGGGGCACCGCGAACTATTTTGATGTGGTACGAGGGACGAACCGGATGGAGGTATACGATCCGCAGGTTTTGGGTGAACGTGTGCACAGCAGGAATGTCTGGACAGACGATCCCGGCGGGAAAGATTATTACCTGGTTCTTAAAGCCGATCCCGAAGATCTGGCTGCAGAACTGGAAAAACTGATGTATGCAGCGCCTGAATAAGATT